>NZ_JBYSZY010000038.1:0-59031 GCF_058787635.1 Variovorax sp. FW305-3-2-15-B-LB1
CCCCGCGCCTGCACCCGCCGAGAACCGCGCCGCCGTGCCGGGCTCCGAGCCGTCGCCCTCGCTGAGTGCGCCGCAGCCCGGCTCCACCGCCGCGGTGGGCAACGACAGCGAAGGTATTTACGCGGGCGTGCGAGGCATTGCCTTCGTCGGCACCAACGGTTCGTTGGCAGGCAGCTTCCTCGGGGGCACGATGTGGGGTTCGCTGAAGGTCACGGGGCTCGACTGGTCGTTCAACCCGGACACCGAGTTGTATGTTCCGCCCAACGCATATCCGGTGACGGGCTCGGGCACCTTCACGCCGAAGAAGTCGGTGGATGGCACCTACGCCTACGACAACCGCAGGCCGTCCGATGTCGGCCCGCTGGCCTACACGATCGAGAACGCGCTGGCGGTGTCGCAGGCGAGCATGACCGGCACGTGGTCCAACACCGACAGCAGCCCGAGCCTGGGCGTGACGGTGCAGGTCGATGGCCAGGGCGTGTTCACTGGCAGCACGAGCGGCGTGCAGATCGGCCAGTGCACGCTCTCGGGCACTGTCGCCCTGGCGCAGCCCGGCTCGGCCAAGAACATGTACAGCCTCACGCTGAAGGCCGTGAATGCCGCCACGGCCAGCACCAACGACTGCAAGCTCACCCCCGCCGCCACCGGCAGCTATGCCGGGCCGGCCATCATCGGGCTGGTGCCGGCGGGCGTGTACGACAGCAACGGCTACTTCCGCAGCCTCATGTTCCTGATCCGTTCGAACACCGGCGCCACGCTGCTCGTCAACCTGCGCAAGCAGCCCTGACGGCATTTCGCGCGGGCAGGGCACGCTCAACCGGGAATCTTCTCGAGGCAGTAGCCCAGCCCGCGCACCGTCGCGATGCGCACCGGTCCCTTCTCGATCTTCTTGCGCAGGCGGTGGATGTAGACCTCGATGGCGTTGATGCTCACCTCTTCGCCCCATTCGCACAGCCGGTCCACCAGCTGGTCCTTGCTGACCAGCCGGCCGGCGCGCTGCAGCAGCACCTCGAGCAGGCCCAGTTCGCGCGCCGACAGCTCGATCATCTTGCCGTCGATGGTCGCCACGCGGCCGGCCTGGTCGTAGACCAGCGGGCCGTGGCGGATCGCGTTGCTGGTGGCACCCATGCCGCGCCGCGTGAGGGCGCGCACGCGCGCCTCGAGCTCCTGCAGGCTGAAGGGCTTGGCCATGTAGTCGTCGGCGCCGTGGTCCAGGCCCTTCACGCGCTCTTCCACGCTGTCGGCCGCCGTGAGCACCAGCACCGGCAGCTGCGAGCCGCGTGCGCGCAGGCGCTTGAGGATCTCGATGCCGTGCAGGCTGGGCAGCCCGAGGTCGAGGATCAGCAGGTCGAACTCGCTGTGGGTCATGAGCGCGGTGTCGGCCTGCGAGCCGTTGGCCACGTGATCGACCGCCGCGCCCGAGGTGCGCAGGCTGCGCAGCAGGGCATCGGCCAGCACCTGGTCGTCTTCGGCAATCAGTATTCGCATGAGCCACCTCCGGCGGATTCAGGCGCCATGCCGGCGCAGTTCACATTTGTCTCAACGCGAGTCTAGCCCGCTGTATAGGCTTCGAGTCCGATGGTTACCACGGTGGCGATCTCGTCGCCCACGCTGGCGCGGAACTCGCGCTCGGTCTGCGTCACGGCGCGGCGGAAGGCGTCCAGCCAGGCCAGCCCGTCGGCCGTGAAGAGCACGCGTCGCGCGCGCGCATCGAGCGGGTCGGGGCCGCGCGTGACCAGCCCCCAGGCCTCGCACTGGTCGACCAGCGTGCCCATGGCCTGCTTGGTCATGCCGGCGCGCTCGGCCAGTTCGGTCAGGCGCGAGCCCTCGCGCGCCAGGTGCCGCGTGATGTGGATGTGCGCCGCGCTCACCTGCGCGCGCGCTGCGAGGTTCGACAGCGCCAGCGGCACGTCGATGTCGTGCGCCATGAGCGCCAGCACGCGCTCGTCGAAGCGGCGCATCGCATGGCCCAGCAGGCGGCCCAGGTGGGTCTGGCGCCAGGCGTCGGGATCGGTGGGAAAGGCGGGGTCGGCCATGGCTTCAGATGGTAAGGCAAACTGACTTTAAAGTGGGTTTGCGAAACGCCATGAGCCCCTACACTACTGTTCAAGCATCCAGCCTGTGGTTAAAAGCAGATGGATGAATCCCGACACAAACCGTTGATATTCAAGGAGATTTCCACATGGACGCAGTCGTCAAGGGCGCAAGCATCTCGGTCGCCAACAGTGAAAAGGCCAAGGCCCTGCAGGCCGCGCTGGCCCAGATCGAAAAGCAGTTCGGCAAGGGCACGATCATGCGCCTGGGCGAAGGCGAGGCGCTGGAAGACATCCAGGTGGTCTCCACCGGCTCGCTGGGCCTGGACATCGCCCTGGGCGTCGGCGGCCTGCCGCGCGGCCGCGTCGTTGAAATCTACGGCCCGGAATCCTCGGGCAAGACCACGCTCACGCTGCAGGTGATCGCCTCCATGCAGAAGCAGGCCGGCACCTGCGCCTTCGTCGACGCCGAGCACGCCCTCGACGTGCAGTACGCCCAGAAGCTCGGCGTGAACCTGTCCGACCTGCTGATCAGCCAGCCCGACACCGGCGAACAAGCGCTCGAAATCGTCGACTCGCTGGTGCGCTCGGGTGCCGTCGACCTGATCGTGGTCGACTCGGTCGCCGCGCTCACGCCCAAGGCTGAAATCGAAGGCGAAATGGGCGACTCGCTGCCCGGCCTGCAGGCCCGCCTCATGAGCCAGGCGCTGCGCAAGCTCACGGCCACGATCAAGAAGACCAACTGCATGGTCATCTTCATCAACCAGATCCGCATGAAGATCGGCGTGATGTTCGGCTCGCCCGAAACCACCACCGGCGGCAATGCGCTGAAGTTCTACGCCTCGGTGCGCCTGGACATCCGCCGCATCGGCACCATCAAGAAGGGCGACGAAGCCATCGGCAACGAAACCAAGGTGAAGGTGGTGAAGAACAAGGTCAGCCCTCCGTTCAAGACGGCCGAGTTCGACATCCTGTTCGGTGAAGGCATCAGCCGCGAGGGCGAGATCATCGACATGGGCGTGAACGCCAAGATCATCGACAAGTCGGGCGCCTGGTACGCCTACAACGGCGAGAAGATCGGCCAGGGCCGCGACAACGCCCGCGAGTTCCTGCGCGAGAACCCCGACCTGTCGCGCGAGATCGAGAACAAGGTGCGCGAGTCGCTGGGCATCCCGCTGCTCGCGGCCGATGCCGGCAGCGAACCCGAGAAGGCCGAGAAGCCCGCCAAGGCCTCGAAGGCCGACAAGGCGGCGGAGTAAGTTCGATAAGGCGGCCTTCGCGTGTTGCGTGGGCCGCCTGAGCGACCCACCACCCCCGAATGGCCTTCAGCGCCCCCTCCCTCAAAGGCCGCGCCCTGCGCCTCCTGAGCCAGCGCGAGCATTCGCGCGCGGAGCTGGAGCGCAAGCTGGCCAAGCACGAGGAAGAGCCCGGCACGCTGGCGAAGGCGCTCGACGAGCTGGCGGCCAAGGACTTCATCAGCGAGCCGCGCGTCGTCGCCTCGGTGCTGCACCAGCGTGCTGCCCGCTCGGGCGCCTTGCGTGTGAAGCAGGAACTGCAGGCCAAGGGCATCGCGCCCGAAGCCATCGCGCAGGCGGTGGCCGGCTTGCAAGAAACGGAAGTCGAGCGCGCCACGGCCCTGTGGCGCCGCCGCTTCGACGCGCCGCCCGCCGATGCGAAGGAGCGCGCGAAACAGATGCGATTCCTGATGGCGCGCGGTTTCTCGGGCGCCGTCGTGTCCAAGGTGCTCAGGAGCGACTTCGATGACACAAGCGACGACCCCAACGGCGAATGAAGGCGACGCGGCCCTGTCCCGCGTCATCACGCAGCGCGTGCACTGCGAATGGCGCGACGCCTATGCGCTCGCCTCCGACCCGAAGCGATTGCCCGACTGGGCCAGCGGCCTCGCGAAGAGCGCGCTGGTGCCGCATGGCGACCACTGGATCGTGCGCACGCCCGAAAGCGGCGAGGCCCGCATGCGCTTTGCGCCGCCCAACGACCTGGGCGTGCTCGACCACTGGGTGGCGCCCGAAGGTGTGCCCGAGGTCTACCTGCCGTTTCGCGTGATCGGCGTGGCGCCCGGCGTGTGCGAGCTGCAGTTCACGCTGCTGCGCCAGCCGCACATGGACGACGCGGCCTTTGCGCGCGATGCCGGATGGATCGCGCGCGACCTGCAGGCTCTGCGCCGCCTGCTCGAGGCGGGCTGAGCCCGGCCTGGCTTACTCGGTGGCCGTGACGTCGTCGGCCAGCGGGTTCTCGGCCTTGTACGCGGCGATGTCGCGCACGTTCTTCTGTACCGCCACCGCGCCGAACAGGCTCAGCAGGAAGGCCATGGCGTAGAAGCCCTTTTCGCTCGCGGCCAGCGAGGCGTTGAACAGGCCCACGGCCAGCAGGCCCACCGACAGCAGCAGCGAGACCCAGCACAGGCCGAAGTAGATGCCGGTGACCGAGATGCCCTCGAGCCGGTCGCGCACCGTCTTTTGCAGCGACACGGCCGAGAACAGGCCGTACATGAGGATGGTGAAGTAGTAGCCCTTCTCGTTGAGCTGCATCGCGGCATTCCACAGCCCGAGCAGGTACACGATGGCGCCGATGATCAGCGCGGCCCAGGATGCGGCGACGAATGCGCCGGTCGGTTTCTGAAACTTGACGGTTCCCATGACGATCCTCCTCGTTGTTGTGTGGCGCGATTATGGTGCGGGAAGGCGGTGGCATGATCGCCAGCGACCGGCCTCTCAGGAGGCGGCTTTCCAAAAAAACCGGAGGAACCCTTCATGTCGTCGCCACCCGCCCACCCGCAGTCCCTCGTTCGCACCGGCGCCAAGGCCGGCTTCGCCTTCGCCGGCTCGGCCATCAAGGGCGCGCTGATCGGCCTGTTTCTCGGCGGCGGCGTGTTCTTCTACTACCTGAGCCAGCTGCAGGGCCCGGGCATCCCGGCGGCGCGCGCCGGTGGCGCGGGCGCCATCCTGGCGCTGATCATGTCGCCGCCGCTGCTGGTGGCCGTGCTGCTGTCGCTGTTCGTCGGTGTGTACTTCCTGCTCGGCGTGCAGCGGGGCCGCGCCCGCGCGATGCAGCACCTGGTCGCGGCGCGCGGCGAGGCCGTGTCGCAGCGGCTGGGCGACGCGATCGCGGGCCGCATCGAAGCCATGCCGCGCACCCACGGCGGCCTGCAGCGCGTGGCCGACTGGCTCTCGCCCGACGCCCTGTGCCAGCAGCTCGCCCCGGTGCTCGGCGAAGGCCGGGCCGTGCGCGCGGTGGTCGGCTTCGTGCTGGGCCGCCTGCCCCTGAGCGACATGCTGGCCGAGTGGCAGCAGGAGCGTGCCGCGCACGGTGCGACGACGCCGGCGACGGGCGAAGACCCTGCCCTGCGCGCCCTGCTCACGCGTCGCATCCACGAGGTGTTGCAGGAGATGGCGACGCCCTCGCGCAAGCTCTTCTACATCGCGCTGGCGGCGCAGGCCGTCCTCTTGGGCATAGGGCTGTGGCTCGTGCGCTGAGCCCGACCGTCTTCGTTGGTCTTGAGGCGCGTGGCCGCCCTCGCGTTGACGCCTCGGCGACAATCAGCGCCCGCGCGGGCCTTGCGGTGTGCGCGGCCTCCATGCCTGCCTGTCTCCCCTGCCCCCCGCTTTCATGATCGTCCGGAAACGCCCGTCCGGGCTCAAGCTGTTTCTGTCCTGGCGGGGCTCCGTCCTGCCGCGCATCGCCGCGGCGCTCACGCTCAACGTGATCGTGGCCATCGTCGTCACGGTGCTGCACGGGCGCTTCGGCTCCATCAAGATTCCGCTCGGCACCGTGCCCTTCGCGCTGCTGGGCCTGCCGCTGGCGATCTTCCTGGGCTTTCGCAACACCGCGGCCTACGACCGCTTTTGGGAGGCGCGCAAGCTCTGGGGCGAAGTGATCCTGCGTTCGCGCAACCTGGCGCGCCAGTGCCAGAGCCTCATCGACGGCGATGCGCCCGTGAACGCCGGCGCCGACACCGTCCGCCGCCTGGACGACCTGCGCGTGCGCATGACCCTGCGCGCCGCAGCCTTCGCCCATGCGCTGCGCCACCAGCTGCGCGGCACCGATGCCGCCAGCGACACCAAGCCCTTCCTGCGTGAAGCGGAGTGGCAGGGCCTGACGCAGGTCGCCAACCGGCCGCATGCGCTGCTGATGCACATGGGTGCCGACCTGCGCGAAGCGCTGCGCGCGCGGCGCATCGACCCGGCGCTGGCGGCGGGCGTCGACGGCACGCTGTCCGCGCTGAGCGCGGCGGCCGCGTCGTGCGAGCGCATCCTCAGCACGCCCATTCCCTTCTCGTACACCCTGCTGCTGCACCGCACGGCGTACCTGTATTGCTACCTGCTGCCTTTCGGGCTGGTGGACTCGGTCGGGTTCATGACGCCGGTGGTGGTGCTGATCGTGGCCTACACCTTCTTCGGCCTGGACGCGCTCGGCGACGAGATCGAGGAGCCCTTCGGCACCGAGTCGAACGACCTGCCGCTCGAGGCCCTGTGCCGCACGCTCGAGATCGACCTGTGCCAGTCGGTGGGCGCCCCGGCGCCGGCGCCGCTGGTGCCGGTCGACTACTTCCTGCGCTGACACCCGCCGCGCGCGCGGTGCCGGCTTTTCTTTTTCCTGCCTGACGAAAGAAAGACGTTTTGTCCCCCATGCCGCACGAAGACCGCATCCGCCTGCCCGCCCTGCGCAGCAGGATCACCACCGCCGAGGCCGCCGCCGAATGGATTCGCGACGGCATGGTGGTCGGCATGAGCGGGTTCACGCGCGCCGGCGACGCCAAGGCCGTCCCGCTGGCGCTCGCGGCCCGCGCGCGCCGCGAGCCGATGAAGATCACGCTGATGACCGGCGCCTCGCTCGGCGGCGACGTGGACCGCCAGCTGACCGAGGCCGGCGCCATCAGCCGGCGCATGCCGTTCCAGGTCGATACCGTGCTGCGCCAGGCGATCAACCGCGGCGAGGTGATGTTCATCGACCACCACCTGTCGGAAACGGTCGAGATGCTGCGCACGCGTCAGATTCCGCCGATCGACATCGCGATCATCGAGGCCGTGGCCATCACCGAGACCGGCGCGCTGGTGCCGAGCACCTCGATCGGCAACAGCGCGAGCTTCGCGATCCTGGCCGACAAGGTGATCGTCGAGATCAACACCTCGCAGTCGACCGCGCTCGAAGGGCTGCACGACATCTTCATTCCCAAGCACCGCCCGCAGCGCGAGCCGATGCCGCTGGTGGCGCCGCACGACCGCATCGGCGTCAGCGCGATCGAGATCCCGCCCGAGAAGATCCTGGGCATCGTCATCACCGACAAGGCCGACAGCACCTCGACCGTGCTGCCAGTGGACGCCGAGACCGCGGCCATCGCGGCGCACCTGGTGGCGTTTTTCGAGCACGAGGTGGCGCAGGGCCGGCTCACCGAGCGGCTGCTGCCGCTGCAGGCGGGCATCGGCACGGTCGCCAACGCGGTGATGTCGGGGCTGGGCGCGGGGCCGTTCGAGCACCTCACGATGTACTCGGAGGTGCTGCAGGACTCGACCTTCGACCTGTTCGATGCCGGCAAGCTGGACTTCGCCTCGGGCTCGTCGATCACGCTGTCGCCCGCGAAGGCGCGGCAGGTGTTCGGCGACCTGGCGCGCTACAAGGACCGGCTGGTGCTGCGGCCGCAGGAGGTGAGCAACCACCCGGAGATCATCCGGCGCCTGGGCATCATCGCGCTGAACACGGCGCTGGAGGCCGACATCTACGGCAACGTCAATTCGACCCACGTGCTGGGCACGCACATGATGAACGGCATCGGCGGCTCGGGCGACTTTGCGCGCAACGCCTATCTGTCGATCTTCGCGACCAAGTCGGTGGCCAAGCAGGGCGCGGTGTCGAGCATCGTGCCGATGGTGTCGCACGTGGACCATGCGCCGCAGGACGTCGACATCCTGGTCACCGAGGTGGGCCTGGCCGACCTGCGCGGGCTGGCGCCGCGCGAACGGGCGGCGGCGATCATCGCGAACTGCGCGGCCGAGCCGTACCGCGCGATGCTGCAGGACTACTACACGCGTGCTGTGGCGACCTGCGGCGGCCACACGCCGCACCGGCTCGAAGAGGCCTTTTCGTGGCACGTGCGCTACCGCGACACGGGCACGATGCGGCCCGACTGAAAGCAAAAAGGCCGGTCCTTGCGGGCCGGCCTTTCTCTTGTCAGCGCTTGAAGCGGGGGCTCAGAGCGCCAGCATCAGCTTGAGGTTCTGCACCGCGGCGCCGCTGGCGCCCTTGCCCAGGTTGTCCAGGCGCGCGATCACCACGGCGTGGCGGTGGTCCTCGTTCGGGAACACGCGGATCTCCAGCTGGTTGGTGTCGTTGAGCGCCAGCGCGTCGAGCTTGCCGTCGTCGGTCGGCGGCAGCACCTTCACGAACTGCTCGGGCGTGTTGCTCTTGGCGTAGTGGGCGGCCAGGGCGTCCTGCAGGTCGCCGGCCTTGGGCTTGCCGGGCAGCAGGTCCAGGTGCAGCGGCAACTGCACCAGCATGCCCTGCTTGAAATTGCCCACCGACGGAATGAAGACCGGGCGGCGGGTGAGGCCGGTGTAGGTCATGATTTCGGGGATGTGCTTGTGCTTCAGGCCCAGCGCGTAGGTCTCGAACAGCGGCGCTTTGCCGCCCTCGTAGTCCTCGATCATCGTGCGGCCGCCGCCGGAGTAGCCGCTCACCGAAGGCAGCGACACCGGGAAATCGGCCGGCAGCAGGCCCGCGTCGACCAGCGGGCGCACCATGGCGATCGCGCCGGTGGCGTAGCAGCCGGGGTTGCCGACGCGGTCGGCCTGGGCCACGGCCTGCCAGTGGCCTTCGACGAGTTCGGGGAAGCCGAAGACCCAACCCGGCGCGATGCGGTGGGCGGTCGAGGCGTCGATGATCTTGGGCTTCTTGCCCGGGAGCTGGTCGATCAGCGCGACCGACTCGCGCGCCGCGTCGTCGTGCAGGCACAGCACCACGAGGTCGACGCCGGCCATCAGCTCGCGCTTGGCGGCCACGTCCTTGCGCAGCTCGGGCGCGATGCTCACGAGCTCGATCTGCGGCATCGTCTGCAGCCGCTCGCGAATTTGCAGGCCGGTGGTGCCGGCTTCGCCGTCGATGAAAACCTTGGCCATATCGGAGTATGCGTAGGGTGGCTAGAAGAAAGTACGTATTGACCGCAACCGCGCATCAAGTATTGGTGCGGCGCACCATGATACAGTCCGCGGTTGTTCGCCGCCCCCAGCCGTCAGGCTGCCGTCGCCCGCGAACAACAGAGCAGAAACAACAGTCTCACTCCCGATCTCCCGTTCTCAACCTCCTCCTTCCGAGAGACATCCCTCATGAAGATTCACGAGTACCAAGGCAAGGAAATCCTTGCCAAGTTCGGCGTGCCGGTGCCGCGCGGCATCCCGGCCTATACGGTTCAGGAGGCGGTCGAGGCCGCCCAGAAGCTTGGAGGCCCGGTCTGGGTCGTCAAGGCCCAGATCCACGCGGGTGGCCGCGGCAAGGGCGGCGGCGTCAAGGTCGCCAAGTCGATCGAAGACGTCAAGAAGCTGGCTGGCGAGATCCTCGGCATGCAGCTCAAGACCCACCAGACCGGCCCTGAAGGCCAGAAGGTGCGTCGCCTCTACATCGAAGACGGCGCCGACATCAACAAGGAATACTACATTTCGGCCGTGACCGACCGCGCCACCCAGAAGGTGGCGTTCATCGCTTCGAGCGAAGGCGGCATGGACATCGAGGAAGTGGCCCATTCCACCCCCGAGAAGATCATCACGGTCTACGCCGACCCCAAGGACGGCCTGACCGACGCGCAAGCCAAGGAAATCGCCGACGGCATCGGCATGCCGGCCGATTCGACCGCCCAGACGGTCGACATCCTGAAGAAGCTCTATACCTGCTACATGGAGACGGACGCCTCGCTGGTCGAGATCAACCCGCTCAACCGTGACAGCAAGGGCAACGTCGTCGCCCTGGACGCCAAGTTCAACTTCGACAGCAACGCGCTGTTCCGCCACCCCGAAATCGTGGCCCTGCGCGACCTGGACGAAGAAGACGCGGCCGAAGTCGAAGCCTCGAAGTTCGACCTCGCCTACATCTCGCTGGACGGCAACATCGGCTGCCTGGTGAACGGCGCCGGCCTGGCCATGGCCACCATGGACACCATCAAGCTGTTCGGCGGCGAGCCGGCCAACTTCCTGGACGTGGGCGGCGGTGCCACCCCCGAGAAGGTCACGGAAGCCTTCAAGATCATGCTGAAGAACAAGAACGTGGAAGCCATCCTCGTGAACATCTTCGGCGGCATCATGAAGTGCGACACCATCGCCACCGGCGTGATCGCAGCCTGCAAGGCCGTGAACCTGCAAGTGCCGCTGGTCGTGCGCATGAAGGGCACCAACGAAGTCGAAGGCAAGAAGCTGCTGGCCGAGTCGGGCCTGCCGATCATCAGCGCCGACACCATGGCGGACGCGGCCCAGAAGGTCGTGGCAGCAGTCAAGAAGGCCTAAGGAACAAGTCATGTCGATCTACATCAACAAAGACACCAAAGTCATCACGCAAGGCATCACCGGCAAGACCGGCCAGTTCCACACCGAGAAGTGCCAGGAATACGCGAACGGCAAGAACGCCTTCGTGGCGGGCGTGAACCCGAAGAAGGCCGGCGAGTCGATCTTCAACATCCCGATCTTCGGTTCGGTGAAGGAAGCCGCCACGCAGACCGGCGCCACCGTGTCGGTGATCTACGTGCCGCCGGCAGGCGCCGCGGCCGCCATCTGGGAAGCTGTCGAAGCCGACCTGGACATGGCGATCTGCATCACCGAAGGCATCCCGGTTCGCGACATGCTCGAAGTGCGCAACAAGATGAAGGCCAAGGAAGCGGCCGGCGGCAAGAAGACGCTGCTGCTGGGTCCGAACTGCCCCGGCCTGATCACGCCCGACGAAATCAAGATCGGCATCATGCCCGGCCACATCCACCGCAAGGGCCGCATCGGCGTGGTCTCGCGTTCGGGCACGCTGACGTACGAAGCCGTGGCTCAACTGACGGAAATCGGCCTGGGCCAATCGTCGGCAGTCGGCATCGGCGGCGACCCGATCAACGGCCTGAAGCACATCGACGTGATGAAGGCCTTCAATGACGATCCGGACACCGACGCCGTCATCATGATCGGCGAAATCGGCGGCCCCGACGAGGCTGACGCAGCCCGCTGGTGCAAGGACAACATGAAGAAGCCGGTCGTCGGCTTCATCGCCGGTGTCACCGCCCCTCCCGGCAAGCGCATGGGCCACGCCGGCGCGCTGATCTCGGGCGGCGCCGACACGGCCGAAGCCAAGCTCGCCATCATGGAAGAGTGCGGTTTCACCGTGACGCGCAACTTCTCGGAGCTGGCCAAGCTGCTCAAGGGCAAGCTGTAAAAAGCACACCCACCGCTGGCGGCATTCCCGCCGCTCGCATTACCACGCAGAAATGAAAAAGCGCCCGCATTGAGTTGCGGGCGCTTTTTTAACTACAACACAGTGGAATCAGAGACATGGAACTTCTTCAAAGCACGGACTTCTGGATCGGTCTGATCAAGATCGTCTGGATCAACATCATCCTCTCGGGCGACAACGCCGTCGTGATCGCCATGGCGGCGCGATCGCTGCCGCCCGCGCAACAGAAAAAAGCCGTGCTGTTCGGCTCGGGCGCGGCCGTCGTGCTGCGCATCGTGCTGACGGTGGTGGCGGCCAAGCTGTTGGCGCTGCCCTACCTGCAGATCATCGGCGGCGCCCTGCTGCTGTGGATCGGCCTGCAGCTGCTCAGCGAGGAAGACGAAGGCGACGGCGACTCCAAGGAGTACGGCAGCATGTTCGCGGCCGTACGGACCATCCTGCTGGCCGACCTGGTGATGAGCCTGGACAACGTGATCGCGGTGGCGGCCGCCGCGCAAGGCAGCATGGTGCTGCTGGTGTTGGGTCTGGCCATCAGCATCCCCTTGGTGATTTTCGGCAGCACGCTCATGATCAAGCTCATGGAACGCTTCCCGATCATCGTCATGCTGGGTGCCGCGCTGATCGGCTGGGTCGGCGGCGAGACCATCGTGAGCGACGTGTCGCTGCATGAGGCGCTGGCGGCCAACCCCTGGATGCACTACGTGGGCGCGATCGCCGGCGCGGTGCTCGTCGTGGCCCTGGGCCGCTTCCTGCAACGGCGCGCACGCGCTGCTGCGCACTGATCCCTTCAAAAAGCGAGCGCTGACAAACGATGGCAGGTGTTGGCGTTTCCCTTTTCTCCAGTCGACCGGCGCTGAGCTGGGAGTTTGCGGCGCTGACCGATGTCGGGCGCCTGCGCGCCCACAACGAAGACGCGGTGCATGTCGACCCGGCCCTCGGCCTGGCGTTGCTGGCCGACGGCATGGGCGGTTACAAGGGCGGCGAGGTGGCCAGTGCCATGGCCATTTCGCTGATGCACGCGAGCTTCGGGCGCTGGTTCGCCCAGGCCGGCATGCAGGCGCCGGCCCGCGTGGTCCGGCGTGCGCTGCAGGCGGCCACCGACGAGGCCAACGGCGCCATCCTCCAGGCGGGCATCACCCACGAAGAACTGCGGGGCATGGGCACGACCCTGGTGTTAGCGGCGTTCCGTCCGCAGCGCGTGGTCGTCGGCCACATCGGCGATTCGCGCTGCTACCGCCTGCGCAACAACAAGCTGGAGCAACTCACGCGCGACCATTCACTGCGCCAGCAGCAGCTCGATGCGGGCGCCATCACGCCCGAAGAGGCCCTGAACTCCCCCACCCGCAACCTCGTGACGCGGGCCGTGGGCGTGGAAGCCCAGGTGTTGCTGGAGATGCACGAGCACAGCGCCAGGCCGGGCGACCTGTACATGCTGTGCTCCGACGGGCTCAGCGAGATGGTGCCGGATGCGCAGCTTTTCACGCTTTTGAGCCGTGATCTGGGGCTCAAGGAGATGGCTTCACTTTTGGTTGCAATTTCAAACGACAATGGCGGACGGGATAACATTTCAGTTGTTCTGGCCAAGGCGGGCGTCAGCGAAGCGACCCGCGGGGCCATGTAGCAGCCAACCCAGGCGGCGGACCGTTTGCGCCGCCTGACGGTGCTGGATCTTTGCAAACGGGGAGTAATCGGCCATGCCGAAGATGATCATTTCGGTCGATGGCGTCGTCATCGGCCAAGTGGCGCTCGCCAAGAACCGCACGACGTTGGGCCGGCGCGCCTACAACGACATCGTGATCGACAATCTCGCCGTCAGCGGCGAGCATGCCGTGCTGCACATGAGCGGTGGCGAAGTCGAAATTGAAGATCTCAACAGCACCAACGGCACCTACGTCAATGCGCTGGCCGTCCAGAAGCAGGCGCTCCAGGACAACGACGTCATCGAGGTCGGCGGCTGCCGCATTCATTTCCGCTCGCACAGCAACCTCATGGCCGGCCCTGGCTCCGTGCGGGCCTCGCTCTCCGAGTATTCGGCGCCGATGCCGCTCTCGTCGGCACCCACTGAATCGGGCGCGCTGGTCGAGCTGGGCGTGCCCGTGCTGCGCGTGCTCTCGGGCACCAACGAAGGCCAGGACGTCCCGCTGCAGAAGGTGGTCACCACCATCGGCAAGCCCGGCGTCGCCGTGGCCGTCGTCACCCGCCGCCGCCAGGGCTACGTGGCGGCCACCGTCGTCGGCAGCGTCACGCTCAACGGCGCCCCGCTGGGCGCCGAGGCCGTCGCGCTGCAGGAAGGCGACGTGCTCGAACTCGGCGGCGCCTCGCGCATGCAGTTCGTCCGGATCTGAGTCGGCGCGGGCGCCCTTCTCCGCTCCCCGTTTTTTTGCCGACAGGCATCCGTTGTCCAAGGCTGACCAGCCATGAGCGCATTGCGGCGGCACTGGCCGCGCATCGCCATCACGCTGCTGCCGGTGCTGCTGGCGCTGCTCCATGCCACCGGCGTTTGGCGGCTGGGCGTGATCGAGCACCTGGACCACCTGATCTACGACGCCCGCCTGCGCGCCACCATGCCCGGCACGCCCGACACGCGGGTCGTGATTGTCGATGTCGACGACGCCAGCCTGGCGCGCGAGGGCCAGTGGCCCTGGCCGCGCGACAAGATCGCCAGCCTCACGACGGAACTGCTGGCCCGTCAGCACGTGGCCGTGCTCGGCTTCGACGTGATGTTTCTCGAGCCCGATCGCAGCTCGGGCCTCGGGCGCCTGAAGGAGATCGCAGCCGGGCCATTGAGCGGCGTGCCGGGCCTCGCTGCCGAAATCGACCAGCTCGCGCCCACCCTCGACCACGACGCCACACTGGCTCAGGCCCTGCGTGGCCAGCCCGTGGCGCTCGGCTACTACTTCACCCGCACCGAACAGCCCAGCGCCAAGGGGCTGCTGCCGGCGACGCCCGTGCTGCCACCCGACGCCTTTCCGCCCCATGCTTCCTTCGTCACGCTCTGGAACGGCTTCGGCGCCAGCCTGCCGGTGCTGGGGCGCGCGGCGCCGGTCGCGGGGTTCCTGAATACCCTGGTCGGTGACGGCAGCGACGACGGCGTGATCCGCAGCGTGCCGCTCATCGCCCGCTACGAAGGCGAGCATGCGTCGCCCGGGCACTACGAGTCGCTGGCGCTGGCGGTGTACCGGCTGGCGAACGGCTCGCCGCCCGTGCGGCCGGCGCTCGTGGCCGGCGACGGCAACTTTCCGCGCCTGCAGGCGCTGGTGCTGGGGTCGCTGCGCATCCCGGTCGACCAGAGTGCCAGCCTGCAGGTGCCGTTCCGCGGCCCCGGCGGGCCGCGCGCAGGGTCGTTCCGCTACGTGGCCGCTGCCGACGTCCTTGAGGGCCGACTGGCGCCGGGCGAGTTGAAGGACAAGATCGTGCTGCTCGGCGCCACCGCGCCCGGCCTGCAGGACCTGCGCGCCACCCCGGTCGGCGCGGCGTTTCCGGGCGTCGAAGTGCACGCCAACATCGTCTCGGGCTTGCTCGACCGGCGCCTGCTGGCCGTGCCCGACTACGCGCCGGGTTATGAAGTGCTGACCGTGCTGACGGCGGGGCTGCTGCTCGCGTTCGGGCTGTCGCTGCTGTCCGCATCGCGCGCTGTGCTGCTCGGCGCGGGCGTGGTCGCCGCGCTGGTCGGCCTCAACACCTGGCTCTACGTCGGCCACAGCCTCGTGCTCCCGCTGGCGTCGGCGCTCGTCATGGTGGCGCTGGCCTTCGCGCTCAACATGAGCTGGGGCTACTTCGTCGAATCGCGCGCGCGGCGCGGGCTGGTGCGGCTCTTCGGCACCTACGTGCCGCCGCAGCTGGTCGACGAAATGCTCGTGCGCCCCGGCCGCTACAGCATGCGCGCCGAGAGCAAGGAAATGACCGTGATGTTCTGCGACATGCGCGACTTCACCCGGCTGTCCGAGCAGATGGCGCCGGCCGAGCTGCAGGCCTTCCTGAACACCGTCTTCAGCCGGCTGACCGAGGTGATCAGCGCACACCGCGGCACCGTCGACAAATACATGGGCGACTGCGTCATGGCCTTCTGGGGCGCGCCCATCGACACGCCCGGCCATGCCGCGCTCGCCGTGCAGGCGGCGATCGACATGGCGGCCGCCGTGCACGACATCAACCGCCAGCACCGTGCCAACGGCCGCCCCGAAATCAGCGCGGGCATCGGTTTGAACAGCGGCCTCATGAGCGTCGGCGACATGGGCTCGACCGCGCGCCGCAGCTATACCGTGGTCGGCGACGCGGTCAATCTCGCGTCGCGGCTGGAAGGCCTGAGCGGACACTACGGGGTCGAGATCGTGGCCAGCGGCGCCACCCGCGAGGCGGCGTCCGGGTTCGTCTGGCAGGAACTCGACAGCGTGCGCGTTAAGGGCAAGGCCCAGGCCGTCGCCATCTACACCCCGCTCGCGCCGCAGGCCGACGCCGAGGCGCAGGACCCGACACGGCAGCAACTCGACCGCTGGAGCCAGGTGCTCGCCGCCTACCGCCGCCAGGATTGGGCGCTGGGCCGGAACTTGCTGGCTCCCCTGCTCGCCGCGGATGCGAAAAAAGTCCTTTACCAGCTCTACGCCCAGCGTTTAGCCTCGATGGCGCTTCGCCCGCAAGACCCGGACTGGGACGGCGCCACCCGGTTCGACACCAAATGACGACAGACGCATACAAGGGGTCTTCCACAATGCAGGTTCGCGTGCTGGGTTGCTCGGGCGCCATCGCCAAGGACTGCCGCACCACCTCGTTCCTGGTCGATGCGGACCTGCTCGTGGACGCCGGCACGGGCGTCGGCGACCTCACCCTCGACGAGATGGCCGCCATCGACGACGTGGTGCTCACCCACTCGCACCTCGACCACATCGCCGCCCTGCCCCTGATGCTCGACGCCGTCGGCAGCCGCCGCGCCCGGCCGCTGCGCGTGCATGCCCTGGCCGCCACCATCGACGCGCTGCGGGCGCATGTGTTCAACAACGTCATCTGGCCGAATTTCGAACGCATTCCCAGCCCCGAATCGCCGTTCGTGAGCTTTCACGAGATCGCGGTCGGGCAACGCCTCGAACTGGGCAGCGACGCCCCCAAGCTGATCGAAGTGCTGCCGGCCGTCCACACCGTGCCGGCCTGCGGCTTCGCCATCCGCCGGGCCGAAGGTGGCGCCCACTGGGTCTTCAGCGGCGACACCGAACGCAACCCGCCCTTCTGGGAGCGCATCAACGCGATCGACGTGGCGATGCTGGTCATCGAGACGGCCTTCAGCTCCCGCGAGGAGGCTTTGGCCGAACGCAGCCTGCACCTGTCGCCGGTGGCGCTGGCGCACGAGCTGGCGCATATCGATCCGGGCAAGCAGTACCCGATCTACATCACCCACACCAAGCCGGCCGAGACCGAGGAAATCATGAGCCAGATCGAGATGCTGGCGGGGCGGGAGGTGGCTGGGTTGGCGCAGCGGGACATCCGTTGGCTCAAGGCGGATGGAGTGCTGACCTTCTGACAGGGCCCGGTCGGGCATGACAAATTTGTCGACACAATTGGCATCTGAGTGCGAGTTGTGTCACATCATGTAACCATCTTGTGACCAAAGACGGCCTGATCGAGGGCTGCAGGGTGGGGAAACCGGGTGGCACGGATGCTGCGGAAGTTACCCCGCTCCGGGCTGGTTCCCGGGCTCTACAAACCAACCTGGAGTTAATGAATGAACCGTCGTTCTATCGCACGCAATGTGCAAAAGGGTTTCACCCTGATCGAATTGATGATCGTTGTGGCGATCATTGGTATCTTGGCTGCTGTGGCTCTGCCGGCGTATCAGGATTACACCAAGCGCGCAAAGGTGACGGAGCTGATTTTGGCTGCGTCGGCGTGCCGCACGACGATTAGCGAAGTCGTGCAATCGGCCACAGGCACCTCATTGCCGAACGCAGGTGCATGGGGGTGCGAATCGACTTCTGCCACTTCCCAGTACGTGGCCAGTGTGGCAACCAGCAATGCCGGCGTGGTTACCGTCACGGCTCAGAATATTCCGGGCGTTACCGGAACCATTACCTTGACGCCGTACGTAGGCGCCACTGGAACGACTGTTCCCACTGCCGGTTCGGTTATCGGTCGTTGGGTCTGCAACGGCACCATCGATCCCAAGTTCCGTCCGGGTTCATGCCGCGGGTAATAATTCTCTGAAAGAAATGGGCAGCTTCGGCTGCCTTTTTTTATGTCCAAATTTTCGCTTCGGCAAGTCCTGATTTTTATTACGTCGAGCCTGATTGGGGTTGGCTGGCTTGTTCCCAATCATTACGCGCCATGGGTATCTGCATGGAGCGACGGAGCCTCAATTCTGGTCTTTTTCTTGATGGCGGCTCTGATTCTTGCCGAAGTCAAAATAATAGATCGAGGAAAACAGTCGGCGTTGCTGATGTTTGTCGCGTGCGTTTCGGTTGTTGTTGTTGTTTTTCAGGTTGCATTCGGGAAAATAATATATAGCGGTGATGCACTTGTTTCTGTCTTTTACATACTGATTTGGCTCGGTTGTGTCATTGTTGGGTCTATTGCAAAAGATAAATTGGGAAATGAGTGGTTGTTGGCTTTCTTGGGCGGGCTTGCCGGATTTTCGATTCTGAGTGTCACTATTGCATTGCTTCAGTGGACCGGTTCCCAGGAGTTGGGCGTTTATTTTGCGGAGCTGAAACCGGGGGGGCGCCCATTTGCGAACGTTGCACAGCCCAATCATTTTGGGACTATTTGTTTCGTGGGGCTGTGCGTTGCGCTTTATATTTATGAGCGAAAATTGGTCGGGAGGCTGCCATTTTTTCTTTTTGCCTGCTTTTTTGTCATTGGCATGGTACTGTCTCAGTCACGGACTGGTTTGCTTCAGTTGGCCATTCTTGTGATTTTGCTATGGATGAAGAAGGGGAAATTTCTAATTCGAATTTCAGGAGTTCTGTTATTGCTCTTGTGCGTGCTTGCATTGATTGGCGTCTTCAAGTTTCGTGAAATAAACGATTTTCTGCTTCTTGGTGGCGGGCGTAATTTCCAAAGCTCAGTTGGACAAGAAATAAGGCTGTCTTATTGGGTATCAATGGTCGATGCATTAAGACGCGAGCCGCTCTGGGGTTACGGATGGCAACAGGTCGGGGCGGCGCAATATGCGATTGCACCTGATCATCCTAGCGTCGGAGCTTATTTTGAACACAGTCACAATCTTATTCTTGACTTGATGCTCTGGAATGGGGTTTTTTTGGGTGCTGCTCTTGTGTTGGCCTTGGCCATTTGGTGTTTTGGGGTATTTTTTAAATTGAGGGATGCATCGGAGTTGTGGGTATTTGCCATAATTGTCGGGCTCTTTGTTCATTCGATGCTGGAATACCCTTTTGACTATGCGTATTTTTTAATTCCGCTTGGAATTTTGATGGGATGGCTTCAGAGGGGGGGAGGGGTTGATTTGAAAATGAAAAAAGGGAAGAGTCTGTGTTGTATTCTTGCTCTCACATTCCCATTTTTTCTTGTGATTGTGTTTGACTATGCTCGCTTTGAAGAATCCTTTCGAGAATTTCGACTGGAGGCGGCTGGGATAGGGGCGGAAGCGATGGTGATCTCCACTCCGAATGCTATCGTATTGAATCAGCTAGAGAGTTTTCAAAAATTCGCTGCCAAAGAGGCGCGGCCGAATATGACAGTGGATGAGTTGAATTCAATGAAAATGACAGCGTTGCGGTATGGATATCCTCCTGTCTTATTTCGATATGCTCTTGCGTTGGGGATGAATGACAAAAGTGATGCTGCTCAAGCCGTGATTCTTAGAATTTGCAAAATTCACGGAAGAAAAATGTGCCAAGAAGCTATTGAAAATTGGGGTGCCCTAGCAAAAAGGAATCTTAACTTGCCAAGCATTAATTTCAATGCCGAGAGCGCGATTGAGTAGTGATTTTGTGAGTTGGAGAAATTCAATGACGTGGATCTTGAAATTTTTGCGTAGGCAAGATGCTGCCTTTGAGGGTTTGCAATTCATTTGTCAATCTCAACAATGAAAATCCGAGGCTTTGCTTTGGCTAATATTCGAGTGATGGTGCCAATTAGTTCGGAATTCATCGATCCAGCGTCAACACTTTTGAGTCGGTGATTTTGAGTCGGGTCACGCGCGAAATCGATCAAACTATTGACTCGGTGCAATGTCGTGAGTTGTGGTAACTCGTGTCGCCATAAGCCTAGGCGCCCTTCGCGAGGCCGCAGCAACCGTCGATAAAGTTGGTGCAAAAAGAGCCAGCGCAAGCTGGCATGTCTCTGCCAGATGGTCGCTTGGGAGCGATGAGCGGCGGCTTTGTGTCCTCCAAGAATGGATAGCATTCGATTCACATATGGACACATTACAAAACAAATGCAAACGCTCGTCGCCAGGAAGCGTCAGCGCGGCCTGACGGCCATCGAGCTGCTCGTCACGCTCGCCATCCTCGCGATCTTGGTCGGCATCGCCGCCCCGTCGATGTCGCGCTTCATCAATCAGTGGCGCGCCTCCAATACCGTCAATGCCCTGACTGGCTCGCTGCGCATTGCGCGCACCGAGGCGATTGCGCGTGGACGCCCGGTTGTTGTGTGCCGGGTGGCGTCCAGCACCGCCACCGCCTGTGAGACCGCCGCGGGCGCCAAAGGCTACGCCAGCGGCTGGATCGTGTTCGTCAACAACGATCGCGACGCCAACAACGACTTTTCTTCGACGAACGGCGATGAACTGTTGCTTCGTCAGGTGGAGCCCTCCGGCATCGCGTCCATCAAGCTCAAGACCGCAGGGCGCTTTGTCTTCATGCCCAACGGTCTGCTGAACGGCGCTGCCAACGGCATCGACATCGACGCCACCGGTTTCAGCAGTGCCAGCGCCACGCCGTGGGCGCGCAAGGCCCTCTGTATCACCAAGCCCGGCCGTGTTCGTTCCGTAGCGAACGCGTCCGACTGCGATAGCAACGAGGGATGAGGTCGCCCGACAGCTCGGCCGTACCTGGACAGCCCCGCCCTCTTTTCACGGACATGAAAACCCACAACAGACAACGAGGCGCCACCCTCATCGAGGTGCTGGTGGCCATCGTCATCCTGGCCGTTGCCCTGTTCGGCATGGCGGGGCTCACATCCTCGGCCATCAAGTACAACCAGTTCTCCCGCATGCGGGCCACCGGCTTGAGCCTCGTGACCGACTACACGGAGCGCGCCCGAGCCAATCTCTCCGGCTTTGCGAACTACGCCAACACCACGGCGTACACCGCCAGCACGCGTTCGGCCGCTACGACCGACCCCACGGAGGCACCGGCCAGTTGCCAGGTCGATACCTCCAATCCCACGAATCCCATCAATACCTGCGGCGCGGCCATTGCGAACTACGACAAGTCCCAGTGGCTCACCAACGTCGCCAATCGGTTGCCGGGCGGCACCGCCTACGTCACCGCAGACCTGACGGACGCACCGGCGGGCGTGAACGGCCTGCCAGCCACCCGCGTGCTGAACATCTGGTTGATCTGGACCTCGATCCAGGAGGGCGATGGCTTTCGTCAGTCGCAGCCGTGTCCCAAGGGCGCCAACATTTCCGAGACGACCGAGGCTTCGCTGACCTGCATGTATTTCCGGGTCACGCTATGAGGAACACCGCAACCTTCTCGCCCCGTGCGCGCCGGCAGCACATCGCCGGCTTCACCCTGCTCGAATTGCTGATCGCGCTGACGCTCGGGCTGGTGATCTTGGCGTCCAGCCTCTCGATCTATGTCGCATCCAGTCGGGGCAGCCAGATGTCCCAGGTCGAAACGCAGATGAACGAGGACGGCATCCTCGCGCTCAACCTGATCCAGCAGCAACTCAAGCAAGCTGGTTACTCGCGGCAGATCATTCCAGGCAGCGGTGCCACTGTGATGGGCAACTACGCGGGCCCGGCTGTGCGTGGGTGCGACGGTGGCTTTACCGATGCCACCGCTGCGGGCGCCTTTGGCAGCCTAGCGTGCAAACCGGGCGGCGGCAGCGACGCCATCGCCATCCGGTACGAGGCCACCACGGACAACACGACGCCCTCGACCGACAGCACGCCGTTGGCGACAAATTGCGTGGGCACCGGCATCTTCGCGGCGACCCCCTCGCAGGTGGCCCCACCTCCGACGCCCGCGTCTGCAGCGCCAAACTACACCCTGGCAGACAACCGCTACTCGGTGACTGACGCGAGTACGCAGCCCATGCTGTCCTGCCGCGGATCGGAGAAAAGCGGCGCAACGGCCAACATCATCGGCACCGCGCAGCCGCTGCTGGCCAATGTCGAAGACATGCAGATCCTCTACGGCGTGGCCAATCGCCCCAGCGCCGAACTGGCCTCTACCTACGATCCCATGCGGCACCAGATCGTCCAGTACCTGGGTGCGTCCGGGGTCGACGCGTTGGCCAGCAGCGGTGTCCTTCCCGATCTCACTGAAGACCGCTGGAGCCGTGTGCTGAGCGTGCGCGTGTGCCTGCTCATGCGCAGCGATCGGACCGTGAAGGACGTGCCCGCCGGCGGGACGTCTTACAAGAACTGCAGCAACGTTGACATCACGAACAACGATGGCTATCTGCGCAGGGCCTACATCACCACGGTGCTGTTGAGAAACCGCCTGATCATCCAATGAGCACCACGCCTTTTATTCATCGCTGCCCGCACATACTGTTGGGACGTACCCCTGTTGTCCGGCGAGAGCGTGGTGCGGTGCTGGTCATCACCCTGATCCTGATCGTGATCATGTCGCTGCTGGGCACATTCGCCATCCGCAATGCGACCCAGAGCGAGCGCAGCATCAACGGCATCCGCTCCACCGAAGTAGCTCGGGAGGCCGCGGAAACCGCGCTGCGTTTCTGCGAGCAGGTGGCCATTTTCGATGGCGACGGCAAGGACTACACCGAGTACTCCACCACGGGCCTGCGCGGCAAGATCATTACCACCACGATCGGTTCGGAGTTCGACCTCGCCGCCGAGTGGCGCAAGAGCGCCAGCTGGACCGGCAATAACGTGATCAGCCTTCCGTCGGACTATTACAACAAGAAGCCCTCCGGCACCGACGTCGACTCCGCACAGCTGGACATCGCGCCGCGTTGCCTCATTCAGAAGATCGAAAGCACGTCCACGCCCAAGCTCACGGGCTACCTGATCACCGCCCGGGGCTTCGCCAACAACGCCAAGTTCGACAGCTCGACCGGGAAATCCACCCGGGGCTCCGAATCATGGATGCAGTCCGTGCTGTCGCGCAGCAGTTGATTCCATGCACCCGCCTCTCTCCGCTATGACATACCTACCTTTCGATTCCCATCGGTCCCGTCGCGGCTTCACCTTGATCGAAGTCATGATCGTCGTCGCGATCGTTGCCATCCTTGCGGCCGTCGCGTTGCCGAGCTACCAGGAGCATGTGCGTCGTTCCAAGCGTGCCGAAGCCCAAGGCATCCTGATGGAAGCCGCGCAGTTCATGCAGCGCTATTACTCGGCCAATGACCGCTACACCGCCAGTGCGGGAGGCACAAGCGCCAGCGAAGTCGAACAGAAGAACGGCGACGTCAGCATGCTTCCCGCGAACCTGCGCAATTCGCCCAAGACGGGCGCCGCCAACTACACCATTGCCGTGTTTGCGCCCGACACCACGCACAGCTACACCCTCAAGGCCACCCGCACCGGCAGCATGAGCGCAGACAAGTGCGGCACGTTGACCCTGAACAGCCAAGGCGTGAAGGGGGTAGCGAGCCCCGCCACGGGCATCGACGTTGCGGATTGCTGGAAATAGCGAACGCAACGGTTCGCTCAAACAAATAGCAGTGCCTGAGATCCGGTTGGTTGCGCACCACGAGCGTCGCACCACGTCACCGGCCTCACGGCACCCTTGAAGAAACACCAGATCGCCCGGGGAAATAAGCGATGAACACTGCATTCCAGACCCTTGCACCGACCACGCAGACAACCTGCGCGTGGCGAGCTTTTCGACGGATCGCGCACCGTTTGATCGCTGCGCTCGTTGTTGCAGCTTTTCCTGTGGTCGGCGCGTTTGCTGCCGGCTCGCCCAGCCAAGCGCCATTGTTCAGTGCAGTGCCGGGCGCCAAGCCCAACCTGATGTTCGTACTGGACAATTCAGGATCGATGGCGTACGAATACCAGGAAGGGTATTCGATGCCTGAAAGATGCAAAGGCAGTTCGTGTGATTACGCGTGGTATCGCATGCGATCGAGCAGCGTCAACACGCAGTACTACAACCCTTCGATTACTTATTCGCCTCGAGTCAATTCAAACGGTGTCGCAGAAGTCAATCCGCTTGTTTTCATAGACAACCAATCATCCAGAAAATTTACGTATTCGGCGCCGGGCATCGATTACACGATCAATGACGATAATTACGTCCCGTCCTATGTCACGTACACGACGGCGGGCAGCATAGACAGTGATGCGAAATTTTCCTATGTTCGATGCACGAACACCAGCTGCTCCTCCAATACCACGACAGATATCACTCCGACATCAGGCAGCGTGACGTTGCCCACCGGGCACAAGCGCACAGATTGCGGAGCAAATGCGACCGAGTGCACCAAAGCAAAAGAACTTCAAAACATTCTCAATTGGTATCGCTGGTATCGCACTCGCACCCTCGCGGTCAGTACGGCCGTGGGTCAGGCGATGCAAAACTATGACAACAAGTTTCGTGTGGGATATGTTCAATACAACTACACCAACACGGCAACCGAAAAAAGCGGAACGGCAACCAGCATCGTACGAGGTGTTCGGTATTTCATCGACGACAAAGATGATGCCAATAAGAAGTGGAAAACACAGTTCTACAACTGGATCTATGGAATCATTCCGGCTCAAGGAACGCCAAGCCATAATACGCTGTCCCTCGCAGCCAGCTATTACAATGGTGACGTCAAATCGACTTACGGAAATCCCTGGAAAAATGATCCAACAAGCACGGGTGAAACCAGCGCAGCCAACGATCTGAGCTGCCGGCGCGCTTATTCAATCGTGTTGTCCGATGGCGCGTGGAATTCTGCAACCACAAAAAACGCCGATATCAAATATGCCAGCACGCAGGGCACGAATTACAGCGGAAATCCGTCTGGCAACCCCGCCGCGCTTCAATTCAACCCGAGCGGAGCCACGGGGTCCAGCAATACCAATACCAATCTGGCAACCAGGCTCGCAGCCCGCAATCTCTACATCCCTTACAGCGATGGAGAGGCCAGCAGCTACGGTTTCGCCGACCTGACGGCCCGTTACTTCTGGCGCACGGACTTCTCCGACACACTGCCTAATAACGTCCCTCCCATTGAAGGCCAGCACAACCCCACTTTCTGGCAGAACATGACAACCTTCACGATTGGCTGGGGGTTGACGCCGTCGGGGGAGTCTGGAACGGCCAACGGTTTGACCTGGGCACAAATCAATGCATACAACAACGATTGGCTTGCCGGTAATTCAACAACGCGTCCCAAGTGGGCATCTGGCGATTTGAACTCGACCTCTGGCAGTGCGGCCGATGCCCGGCGCGTCGATGACTTCATCCGCGCCGGCTTCACTGGTGGTGGTCGCGCGTACAGCGTCTATTCGGGCGAAGATGTTCGCCAAGCTCTCGACAATGCGCTCAGCAGCATGGTGGGTTCGGGCAACGATGCCGGTGTGGCCGTGTCAGGCAACAGCAGCGAATTCCAGACACTGGAAAACCAATACAAGTACACGACGGAATATCAAACGGCCGACAACAGCGGCGACATCAAGGCTTTCCAGCTGAATGCCAGCGGCGGCTATCTTTCCGTGGATTCGTCCGGCAAGGCAGTTCCCGCATGGTCCGCCAATGCCAAGATGCCGGCCCTGACGAGCCGGAAGATTTTTTCCCTGTCGGACTACGACGCCAATGCGCCCAGCAAACTCGCCACCAAGCGTGTGGAGTTGAACTACAACACGACGCTGAATAATTTGCCGCTCGACTTCAAGGCGCTGTTGAATGCGGACAACCTGCAAAAAACCGACAGCAGCTTCATCCGCTACCTGTTGGGTGAGGACCCGCAGAAGGACATCAACAACACCGTCTATCGCTCACGCAAGCAGCCGATCGGCGCCTCGGTCAATTCGCCGCCGGTGTTCGTGGGTGGACGTATCGACATGGGCTACAACATCTATGGCTCGGTCGATGGCAAGGACACCTATGCCGCCTATAAGGGCAACAAGACATCGCTGCCTCCGACCATCTTTGCGGCCACCAACAACGGCAAGGTCCATGTGCTGAACGCCGCCAAGAACGACACCACGCTGTCGGGCATTCCGGCCGGTACGGAACTGGCCGAATTCATGCCCAAGGGGGCCATGGCCTCACAGATCGATCTGGCCAACTCGAATTTCCGCTTCCGCTACACGCTTGACGGGCCATTGGTGGAGCACGACGTGTACGACACGAACAACCTGACCCCTGCGGGCGGAGCCGCCGCATGGCGCCAACTGGTGTTCGGCACGGGTGGGCGCGCGGGCAGTTTCATGTATGGCTTGGAGTCACCCATGAACTCGGGGAACCGGACCCCGACCAAGGATCACTTTCTCTGGGAATTGAACAACAAGACCGAGGGATACGACAACCTGACCAATGTGACCAACAACCCCACCGCAGGTCAGCTGGACGACGGCACTTGGGTTGTGTTGACGGGCAGCGGCCACTACCCGGCGACGGGCAAGCAGGTCGGCCTGTATGTGGTGGAGGCGATCACCGGAAAACTCAAGAAATTCATCCCGCTGCCAGCCGCGTTTGGCAACGCCGTCACCGGCGGCAACCGCGGCCTGGGCGGTGTAGTCGCCGTGCGGGACACCACCCGCAAGATCGTTGCCGCCTATGCCGGTGACGCCAACGGCAATCTGTGGCGTTTCGACCTGCGTAGTTCGAAGTTCGTGGTGTCCTATGACCGGCCGCTGTTCACCACGCCGGGTGGCAAGACGCAGCCCATCTACGCGGCGCCGACATGGCAGGTCCACCCCGGCGACGCGAGCGCCTGCACGTACAGCACCACGTCGCAGTGCGGCGCCATCGTGGTGGTGGGCACCGGCATCCTGTTGGACGAGGACGACCTGACGACGCCTGCAACAAAGCAGGCCATCTACGGCATCTGGGACCAGACGCCGATCGGGGGCAACGACAAGACGGGCTTCAACAAGGTCGTGCTCGCGGATCTGGTGGCGCAAACCATCGACACGGGGTCGGCGAAACTGGGAACCGGCATCGAGAATGGCAAGAATTTCTACCAAGTCAGCGCCAACCCCGTGGACTGGAAAACCAAAAAGGGGTGGTTGCTGAATCTGGGGGTGATCAACTACACCGGGGCCATGGCCAATGGTGAACGCGTTGTGGGCGACCTGGCCAACCTGGGCAGCAGCGTGATGATCACGTCATTCCTGCCGGAAGACCGGAACCTGGGCCTCGAGTCCTGCACGGCCACCGGCAGCCTGCCCAACATCATCTATGTGCTCGACGCGCTGACGGGCAAGAACAAGTATTCCTTCGACGTCGATTCCAATGGCAGCTTCGATTTCTATTCGATCGTCTCCATTCCTGCTGGTGGCTTCACGCGTGGCAACGTGAGTTCGCGCAACATGATCGGCCAGCCGAACGAAGGCCGGCCGGACCTGAGGCCCGATGTCGATTGCACCAACGAGACTGGCTATCTGACCGGGGTGGGCGGCACGCAGAAGGCCGGTGACGGCTGCTCGGCGCCCAAGGTCTGGCGCCGCGCCTGGAGGCCGGTGGTTTCGCCACCGTTCTGAGATCCTGACGGTACGGCAAGCTGTCGCCGGCAGGGTTGTCGGGCGTTGCTCTCTGGCCCGACCGGGCCGCCGTTCGGAAATTCGGGCCAAGGGCACAATGTCAACGGATGACCGTTGACATTGCCTGCGCCCCCGCACCTGTGGCCGACCGCGCAAGTCTCGTGGTGCTTGCGGGGCTGGTGGCATTCCCTTTCTTGAGCCCGCTGGTCGCGGGACCCTCAGTCAATACTTGGCAGTCGTTCGTCACAGGGGCATGCCTTGCAGGACTGCTGGTGCTGATGCCAACAGGCCCTCTGCAACGAAAGATGTGGATCTGGTTGGCCGCAAGTGCGTTCTTCGTCGTGCTGTCAGACGTGGGCCGAGTCACCGCGATCCTGTGGCCCACATTGGGCGTGTTCGTGGGAATAGGCGCTGCAGCCTCCATTGGCGCGGGGGCGGTCAGCGGTCAAGGGTCGCATGCCCGTTCAGTGGCGATGGGCCTGCTCGTCTCAGGCTTGCTGACCGCGGTCCTTGGCCTGCTCCAGTACTACGGCTGGACGGAGTTTCTTGGCCACCTGACCACCTCTCCCTCCGAAGGACGTGCCTGGGGGAATCTTCGCCAGCGCAACCAGTTCGCGACGCTGATCAACCTTGCCTTGGTCGCGGCGTTATGGCTGTATGCGTCGCGGCGATCTCGACGCACTGGATGGGCGTTGAGTGTCGCAGCCGTTCTGCTGGTCGCAGCCGTGGCGGCGTCAGTATCCCGCACGGGCTTGCTGCAATTGCTGTTGATCGCCAGCATCGCCGCCGTCATGGCATGGCGGGAGCGCCGCGGATCGCAAGGAGGCGCGCAGAGCGAGCGTTTCGGTCTTCCTGCGCCGTGGGTCCTGTTCGGCGCGATTCCCTTGTATGTCGCATTTCATTGGCTGTTGCCGTATCTGGCCAGTGCCGGCACTGCGGTTTCCGGCACCGGCATGCTCCACCGCCTGCAACCCGCCGTCGTCACCACCGACAGCCGCATCGTCCTCTGGCAGAACGTCCTGACCCTGATCGCCCAGCGCCCCCTCACCGGCTGGGGCTGGGGCGAGCTCAGCTTCGCGCATTTCGCCACGCTGTACGGCGGCCCGCGTTTCCCCGTGATCCTCGACAACGCCCACAACCTGCCGCTGCACCTCGCGGTCGAGCTGGGCATTCCGGCGGCGCTGCTCATCTGCGGCGGCTTTCTGTGGATGGTGGGGGCGGCAAAGCCTTGGCGCGAGCGCGATCCTTTGCGGCTGATGGCGTGGGGCCTGCTCGGCGTCATCCTCGTGCACAGCCTGCTCGAGTACCCGCTCTGGTACGGCCCGTTCCAGTTAGTGTTCGGCCTGTGCCTCGGCATCCTGTGGCCGGCATCGCCCAAGCGCCCGGAAGCGAACGGCAGAAAACTCGCTGCATTCGCAGCCGCCGCGGCCTGGGTCGTCGTCATCGGCTACGCCGCCTGGGACTACACCCGCATCAGCCAGATCTACCTGCCGCGCGACGCCCGCATGCCGGCCTACCGCGACGACACGCTCGCCAAGCTCCAGGGCTCATGGCTGTTCTCACGCCAGGTGGACTTCGCCGAGGTGACGCTGACAGCCGTCACGCCGGCGAATGCCGCAAACATGCTCGAACTGGCCGGGCGCGTGCTGCACTTTTCGCCCGAGCCGCGTGTCATCGTGAAGCTGATCGAAAGCGCCGAGCTGCTGGGGCGCGATGCAGAAGCGCACGCGCTGGCCGAGCGCTTCCGTGTAGCGTTTCCAGCCGCGTTCGCCCGCTGGCTGGACAACCGCCCGGACGACGCGCCCGAACTGTAGCCGCTGGATTTCAGCCCGCCGTCGCGACGTAGCTGCCCGACTTCCCGCCGTGCTTCTCCAGCACATGCACGTCGGTGATCCGCATCCCGCGGTCCACGGCCTTGCACATGTCGTAGATGGTGAGCAGCGCGACCTGCACGGCGGTCAGGGCTTCCATTTCCACGCCGGTCGGGCCGACGGTCTCGACGGTCGCGGTGCAGGCCACCTGCGGCGCCTGGCCGCCCTCGGCGAGCGCGAAGGCCACGGCCACGCGGGTCAGCGCCAGCGGGTGGCACAGCGGGATCAGGTCGCTGGTCTTCTTGGCCGCCTGGATGCCGGCGATGCGCGCGATGCCCAGCACGTCGCCCTTCTTGGCGGTGCCCGATTCGATCAGCGCCAGCGTCGCGGGCTGCATCTCGATGCGGCCGGTGGCCACAGCCACGCGGTGGGTGGCGGGCTTGGCCGCCACGTCGACCATGTGGGCCTGGCCCTGGGCGTCAAAATGGGTGAGGGTGCTCATCGGTGAACGTTCGTTTTGAAGATGCATCATACGAGCCCGAGCCACAGACGAGGAATGCCGCGCTTGACTCCCTCTTCCCACAAGAAAACGCGCCCGACGCCCCTCCGGCATGCGGTGTGCGCTACCTTTTTGATAGCTTCCCAGGTGCTGTTGCCGGCCCCCGCGCTGGCGCAGGTGCAGCAGATCCTGCCGGGCCTCGGTGACGGCGGCGAGATGACGGCCAGCGCCGAGCGCCGGCTGGGCGACCAGATCGTGCGCGAGCTGTACCGCGACACCGACTACATCGACGACCCGGTGATCGCCGCCTACGTGCAGGACATCTGGCAGCGGCTGCTGGCCGCTGCGCGCTCGCGCGGCGAGCTCACGCCCGAGCTCGACGAGCGTTTCGCTTGGACCATCCTGCTGGGGCGCGACCGAAACATCAACGCCTTCGCGCTGCCGGGCGGCTACCTCGGGCTGAACCTGGGGCTGCTGGCCGCGGTCGGCAGCCGCGACGAGTTGGCGACGGTGCTCGGGCACGAGCTGTCGCACGTCACGCAGCGCCACATCTCGCGCATCATGAGCAAGCAGGGCAAGCAGATGCCCCTGATGATCGCCGGCCTGATCTTGGGGATGATCGCGGCCAGCAAGAGCCGCAATTCCGACGCCGGCCAGGCGGTGATCATGGGCAGCCAGGCGCTGTTCATGCAGAACCAGCTGAGCTTCTCGCGCGACATGGAGCGCGAGGCCGACCGCATCGGCTTCGGCGTGATGACGCAGGCGGGCTTTGCGCCGCAGGGCGCCGCGGCGATGTTCGAGAAGCTGCAGTACGCCTCGCGCCTGAACGACAACGGCTCATACCCCTACCTGCGCAGCCACCCGCTGACGACCGAGCGCATCTCGGACATGCAGGGCCGGTTCCAGTTCCGTGCCGAAGCGGCACCGCCGACGGTGCCGCTGGTGATGGACCACGCGATGGTCGCCTCGCGCGCCCGCGTGCTGACGCGCCCGGGTGTCGACGTGCTGCGGCTGTGGGTCAATGCGGCGTCGAGCGGCGAGTTCGCGGGCAGTTCACCGGCCCAGCAGGCGGGCACGCTCTACGCGGCGGCGATGGCGGCCAAGGAGCTGCGCGATTTCAAGGCGGCGCGCGCATTGGCCGAGCGGCTCGTGGCCCGCACGGCCGACGATGCGGCCGCAAGCAAGCAGGCGCGCTGGCTGCAGGCCGAGATCGAACTCGCGGCCGGTGGCGCCTCTCGCGCGGCGGCACTGCTCGACGCCAAGTCGAAGGAGCGGCCTGAGATGATCCTCGCGGCCGAAGCGGCGATCGCCCAGCGCCAGCCTGCGCCGATGGTGCCCGTGCTGCGCGACTGGGTGGCCGTTCATCCGCGGGACGCCACGGCCTGGCGCACGCTGGCCAATCTGTACGGCGCGCAGAACGACACGCTGCGCGCGATCCGCGCCGATGCCGAGGCCAACGTGGCGATCCTCGACTACCCGGCGGCGCGCGACCGCTTCAAGGCGGCGCAGGAGCTGGTCCGCAAGTCGGGCGCGCCCATCGACCACTACGAGGCATCGATCATCGACACGCGCGCGCGCGCCGTCGACGTGCTGGTCAAGCAGCAGGCCGAGGAGCCGCCGCTGAAGTAGTGAAGCGACGAGGGGCGGCGCTCAGCGCCGGGAGGACAGCAGCCCGCCCAGCGCGCTCTCGATGAGCAGCCCGAGCAGCGAGTAGATCAGCGAGCCCAGCAGCGCGGCGAGGAAGCCGTTCACATGGAAGCCGCCGAGCAGGCCCGAGGCGGCCCAGAACAGCAGGGCGTTGATCACGAACAGGAACAGCCCGAGCGTGACGATGGTGACCGGCAACGTGAGGATCACCAGCACCGGCCGCACGACCATGTTGAGCAGGCCGATCACGGCCGCCGCGAGCAGCGCCGAACCGAAGCTCTGGACCTGGACGCCGCTGTAGAGGTAGGCGACCGCGAGCAGCGCGACGGCGCTGAGCAGCCATTTGAGGAGGATGCGCATGCGCCGCAGGATACCCCACGGGCCCGCACAAAAGAACAAGCCCCGCTGCGTTGCCGCAGCGGGGCTTGTGTCGGTTCGGGAGGGCGTGCGGCCCTGATCAGGCTTATTCGGCCAGCTCGTTGGCCAGCACCAGCAGCGCGCCCATGCCCATCACGGCGCCGGGAAAGGCCCAGCCCGATTGCTTGGCCGGGGTCTGGTCGGGCGTGACCGGTTCCAGGTCGACGCCGATCTTCGGGCGGCGCGCATCGACCACGTGGGTGGCCGCGTGCTCGCGCTTGAGTTGCTGCGTCAGGTCGGTCAGCGGGCCCTTGGCCAGGACCGCCGTCACCTGGCCGCCGTTGCGTTCGAGCAGCGGCAGCATCTGCGCCTGCACCTTGCTGAACCACTTGGCGCGCCAGTTCTCGCGCGCGCTGTGGCTCACCCACTTGCTGATCCGGTGTGTCATGCGCGGCGCGCAGGCCACGAGCACCCAATGGCGCGCCACGACGTTGTCGGCATCCGGCGCCAGTTCGGCGAACTGCTCGCTGGCATAGACGGCGTCGTCGACGTAAAGAATGATCTTTTCCATGAGTGCTCTCCTTTGATAGTTAGAGTGACAGAGACCGGATTGATGCAAGAAGTTTCAGTGCGGGGCGTTTATCGTTCAACGAACGCTCAGTGGGCCGGGGTGGCGGGGGCCGGCTTGCGCGAGGCCACCCACTTGCCGATCGCCAGCACCAGCAGTGCACCGATGATGCCGGCGGCGTACTTGATGGTGTCGGTCTGCGGCACCTTCGGCACCCAGGTCCAGTTGGCGGGGTTCGCCAGGGCGGGGTCGGACACGGCCATCGTGCCGGCGATCCAGCCCAGCAGCATGCCGCCCAGCGTGATGATCATCGGGAAGCGGTCCATCAGCTTGATGACCAGCTGGCTGCCCCAGACGATGATCGGGATGCTCACGAGCAGACCGAAGATCACCAGCGGCATCTGGTGGCCGTCGCCCGCGCCTTGTGCGGCACCGGCGATGGCGATCACGTTGTCCACGCTCATGACCAGGTCGGCCACGATCACGGTCTTCACGGCGCCCCAGAGGCGGTCGCTGCCGGCGATGTTGCCGTGCGCGTCGTCATGGTCGGGGGCCAGCAGTTTCACGCCGATCCACAGCAGCAGGATTGCGCCCACCAGCTTCAGGAACGGAATCGCGAGCAGCGTGAGCGCGAAGAAGATCAGGATCACGCGCAGCACGATGGCGCCGGCGGTACCCCACAGGATGCCCTGGGTGCGTTGCGCGGGCGGCAGCTTGCGGCAGGCCAGCGCGATGACGACGGCGTTGTCGCCGCCCAAAAGAATGTCGATCATGATGATCTGACCGACCGCGACCCAGAATTCCGGGGCCATGAACTGTTCCATAGATTCCTCTTTGTCTTGGCGCCACGCCCGCAGCTCCCTGATGGGGACCACGACGGGCAGCGGCATGCCGATGCGTTTCGATTCACCCTGCGTGGGTGCGGTCGAAAGCGGGGGAGCGAAGGCCGGGTGACACCGGGGACTTGCGAACGCTTCGACCAAACCTGCGCAGGTTCAAATCGAAGGTCTCGCTCGACAACAGCAAGCGCGCCGACCTGCGTCCGCGCGTGTGTCGCCCGACAGGCCGGAAGTGTTGTGCTTCGTATTGACGACCTGACGATTCACGCTGCCCGGGGACAGCGATCGGGAGCTACTCCCCTTCGTGGGCGGGATTAGATCATTGAAGACCGCGCCGAGGCAACCAAAAGTTTTCTTTACATTTAAGGGCAAATGTCCGGAGGGGCGCATGCAGCGGGCATTGGATGCTCCATTTTTGGGAGCGCATATGGCCCTAGGAAGGGGCGGGACATTGCGGGACTATGATCGCCGCTCGCTGTTTTTTCACTCTCCATGGCCGCCATCCACATCACCGACATCGAGGCCGCCATCAACCACTGGCGCGAGAAGTCTCCCTCGCCCGACGGCATCACGCTGGCGCCCGAGTTGCGCGCGCTGGCCGAGGTCTACGCGCTCATGGTCTTCCACCACGAAGACGAGGTCGACGAGGTCGGCTTTCCCGCCAAGGCCTGGGCCGCGTGGCTCGACTGGTACCACAGCACGCCCGACACGCCCTGCATCGCGATCTGCTCGACCAGCCAGGGCGACGACGAATGCAAGGGCTGCGGACGCACCTTCGACGAGGTGCAATATTGGCCGGCCATGACGCCGGTCGAGAAGCGCGTCACCTGGCGCCGCATCACCATGGAAGACTCGGCCTGGCGCTTCAACCGCTATGCCGAGCGCGCACGCGAAGCCGAGCCGACCGCTGCAGAGACCGAGTTCGACCCGGACGACGAGAAAAACTGGGCCCCCTGACCATGCGCCGCCTCGCGCAAGCCCCCAACCTCGCGATCGCGACCGTGTGGGCGCACGCCTTGTGCGAGGAGGGCGTGGCCGCCACCGTGCAGCGCGAATTCCTCGGCGCGGTCATGGGCCAACTGCCGCCCGACCAGTGCCTGCCCGAGATCTGGATCGACGACGAATCGCAGTACGAGCTCGCGAAGCGCCTGTTGCACGAACTGCAGAACCGCCCGCAACGCAGCTGGCTGTGCGTGTGCGGCGAGCAGGTCGAAGGCGGTTTCGAGCAGTGCTGGCAGTGCGGCGAGATGATGCCGGCGGCCTAGCCGCGCGGACCCTTCACTTCCACTTGAGCAGTTCGACGTCGATGCTGTTGACGCCGTCGCCCAGCGTCAGCGTGCTTTCCTGGATCGTCGCCTGCAGCTGCATGCTGCGCTGCGCCAGCCTGGCGAGCGCCTGCGAGGCCTCGGTGGGCACGCGGTAGACCTTCAGGTTCTGCGGCCGCGTGAGCTTGCTCTCGATGCCGCGCCACCAGATCTCGGCCGCGTGGTTGAAGCAGTAGACGATCACCTCGTCGGCCTTGCCGCAGGCCTTGATGATGGGCTTGTCTTCCGGCTGGCCGACCTCGATCCAGATCTTGGTCTGGCCCGTGAAGTCGCGCAGCCACACGTCGGGCTCCTCGACGTTCGACAGGCCCGCGCCGAAGGCCAGCGTGCCGTCGCCGTTGCAGATGTCCTGCAGCTGGTGCGCGTTGAGCGCGAGCGCGACCAGCCGGATCATCATCCGCTCGTCGGTCTCGCTGGGGTGGCGCGCCAGGGTCAGCGCATGGTCGGCGTAGTAGCCGTGGTCGATGTCGGCCACCGCGAGGGTGGCCTTGAAGATGGTGGATTTGAGAGCCATGGGTGCGCGAGTGTATGCGCGCGCCCCTTCGGCCTCAGAACGCCAGCGACGCTTGCAGGTACAGCGTGCGCGGCTGGCCCACGTACTTGCCGCCGTTGTTGTCGACCGAACGGTTGTAGTAGCGGCGGTCGAACAGGTTCTTCACGCCCACGGCCAGCTTCAGGTGGCTCAGCGAGGGGCCGAAGTCGTAGGCGGCGCGCAGGTTCACCGTGCCGTAGCCCGGGATGTCGCCCAGCCGCCCGCTCGGGTCTTCCACGGTGATGTACCTGGCGCCGTCGTCCGGCGAGCCCGGCGAACGCTGCTTGGATTGCGCGTAGAGGTCGGCGTTGAGCGTCCACGGCCCGCGCTCGTAGCGCGCGCCGAGCGTTGCGACGTGGCGCGAGTAGAAGGGCAGGTCGCGCCCCGCGAACACGCCCGCCTTCGAGGTGGCCTGCGTGTACGTGTAGGTGCCCGACACCGACAGCCCCTTGAGCGCGTCGCTCAGGCTGCCCAGGTCGTAGCGCAGCGCCGACTCCAGTCCGCGGTGGCGCGTGGCGCCCAGGTCGGTCCACTGGCCGACGTCGCCGGTGATGGAGCGCGCCAGCTGCAGCTCCTTGTCGAAGTTGATGTTGAACAACGTCAGCTCGCCGCTCCACGATTCGCCCTTGTACTTGGTGCCGATCTCGTAGGTCTTGGCCTTCTCGGGGTGCAGGCTGGTGGTCGATTGCGCGAGCTGGGCGTACTGCTGCGGCCCGAACGACACGCCGGCATTGGCGAACAGCGTCCAGCGCTCGCTCATGCGGTAGAGCACCGACAGCGTGGGCAGTACCTCGTTGGAATCGATCTTCGGGTAGATCGCGTTGGTGATGCGGTTGTTGGTCACCGTGAACACGTCGTTGTGCGAGCGGAAGGACTCGTAGCGCACGCCGGGCGTGACCGTCCAGTTGCCGAAGTCGATGCGGTCGTCGATGTAGAACGCGTGCGCGGTCGTGCCGCCCTTGCTCGTCTGGTACGCGGGCTGCGCGAGCGCGTAGGCGTCGAAGCCCGGCGCCGGCCGGTAGTAGCTGCTGCGCGTGGCCACCTCGGAAGCCTCTTCCTTCAGGTAGCGCGCGCCGATGCTGATTTCCTGCACCACGCTGCCCGAGTCGATCAGGCGCGAGTAGCGGGGTTCGAAGGCGTAGGTCTTGTAGTTGCGCGGCGCGGTGGTCAGGCGGCGGCGGTTGGCGTTGGCGCCCGTGCCTTCCTGCTCGAGGTAGCTGCTGCGGTACGAGTCCGTGTAGTAGGTCAGCATCTCGAACTTGTTCACGCCGTCGTTGTGCGTGTACTTGAGCGAGCCGTCGGTGCGGCGGCCCGTGAACTCGTCGTAGGGGCGGTCCGACTGGAACGGGTTGGCCGCGAACTGCGCCGTCGTCAGGCCGCCGGGCATGCGCCCCTTGCCTTCGAAGTGGTGCAGCGAGATCGCGATGTCGTCGGTCTTCGAGAGGCGGTAGGCACCCTTGAGCATCAGGTCGTCGATGCGGGTCTTGTCGTTGCTCTGGCGAAAGCCGTCCCCGTGCGTACCCGAATAAAGCAGTGCCAGCCCCAGGCCGTTCTCGTTGGTGCCGCCGATGAACAGGTTGGGCGTGCTCTTGGTGCCGCCGCCGTGGCCGGCGCTCTCCACGCCCACGCCGACTTCGCCCGCGAACTGCTTGGGGATCGAGCGCGTCACGAAGTTGATGATGCCGCCCACGTTCTGGGGGCCGTAGCGCACCGAGCCCGCGCCGCGCACCACGTCGACCGCCTCGAGGCTGCCCAGCGACACCGGTGCCAGCGACAGCTGCGGCTGGCCGTAGGGCGCGTAGGCCAGCGGCACGCCGTCCAGCAACACGGTCGAGCGCGGCGACAGCCGCGAGGTCAGGCCGCGCACGCCCACGTTGAGCGAGATGTCGCTGCCGCCGGTGCCGTTGCTCTCCTGCACCTGCACGCCGGGCACCTGGCGCAGCACGTCGCGCACGCTGGCCGAGCCGCTTTCCTGGATCTGCTGGCGCTCCACGATGCTGCGCGCGCCGGCGTGCTCGAGCACCTTGGTCTCGGTGGGCGTGCCGAGCCAGTCGCCGGTGACGGTGATGGCCTCGAGCGACTTCGACGGCTCGGCGTCGGCCGCGAAGCTGTGCAGGCTCAGGGGCAGCAGGGCCAGGGCGATGGCGGTTTTTCTGTGCGGGAACAAGGGAGTCCTCCTCGGTGTATTTGTGATGGATGAAGGGATGGGATGTGTGCGTCGTTCAGGGCGCCGTGCCGCGGGACAGCGCCTGGCTGCGCGCAGCCGCAGCCACGGCGCGCCGGCGCCACCAGAGCCACACGCCGCTCAGGCCGAGGCCGGCCAGCGCCAGGCCCAGCAGCGCGGTGACCGCCTGGTGCATCACGCCGCCGAGCACGCCGGTGTGCAGCGGGTAGATCACGGCCACCGCGCCGTTGCCGGTGTCCATGCCCTGCCAGCGGCGCACGCCGAGCAGCTCGCCCGTGACCGGATGCACCCACACCGAGCTGATGCCGTTCGGGTGCGGGTCGTCGGCGAGCCGGAAGCGCACGCGCAGCGGCCGGTCCGCGCGGCCGGGCACCTGCACGTAGCCGATGGGCTGACCGGGGAACACGGCTTGCGCGCGGGCGACGAGGTCGTCGAGCGGCAGGCGAGGGCCGGCGGCGGTGCCCTTGGTCACGACGGGTGCCTTGACAGGTGTCTGTCCGAGCGCGGTCGAGATGAAGCCGCCCAGCGGTCGCCAGGCCATGTAGGCGCCGGTGAAGACCGACACCGCGATCAGCAGTCCGAGCACGGCGCCGCCCGTGCGGTGCAGGTCGAACAGCCCGCGCAGCAGGCCGCGGTCCAGCACGATGCCCAGCGAGGGCGGCCAGCGCGCCGGCCACCACAGCACCACGCCGGTGACCAGCAGGAACAGGTAGGCCAGCGCGGCGATGGCGAGGATGCCCTTGCCCGTGTCTTCCAGCAGCAGGCTGCTGTGCAGCTCGAACAGCAGGTTGTAGGCGCCTTCGTGCGTGCCGCGGCGGCCCTGTTCGGCGCCGGTGGCGGGGTCGAGGTAGAGCGTGCCGTCCCACGGGCCGCGCACCAGCACCCAGAGCGTGTCGCCGGGCTGGCGTGGCGGGCGCAGCGTGAAGTTGGTGTCGGGGCCGAACTCGGCGAGCAGGCGCTGGCGCAGCGGCTCCAGCGGCGCCGGGGCCGCACTGCTGTTGCTGTGCGCGACGAAGAGCTCAGGATGCGCTGCGCGGTCGAGCGGCAGCGCCACCACCAGCAGGGCGCCCAGGAGCGCCGTGAGGGCGAGCAGCGGCCCGAGCGTGAGGCCGATCCATCGGTGGAGCGTGAGCCAGAGGCGTCTCAGTGGGGCGCGCAGCATGAACAACGGGGACGTCGGGGCGTCCCGTCAGGGTTGTCGGCTGGCGTGCCCTGCACAGGGCACGTTGGCTGGTGGGTATCGAATGGCGAACGAGGCGCACCGGCCGTGGGCGGCACGGGCCGGCGGATCGTCGCGGGGGGAAGCCTAAATTCTACGGGCCAGCTCGGCCGCCTTGCCGGTGTAGCTGGCGGGCGTCATGGCCAGGAGGCGGGCTTTTTCCTCTTCAGGAATGGCCAGCGAGCGGATCAGCCCGTGCAGCGCCTCGGCCGTCACGGTCTTGCCGCGCGTGACTTCCTTGAGCTGCTCGTAGGCGCCCTGCACGCCGAAGCGGCGCATCACGGTCTGGATCGGCTCGGCCAGCACTTCCCACGAGGCCTCGAGGTCGTCGGCCAGCGCTTCCTGGTTGATCTCGAGCTTGCCCAGGCCGGTGGCCAGGCTCGCGTAGGCCAGCGTGGCGTAGCCGAAGCCCACGCCGATGTTGCGCAGCACCGTGCTGTCGGTCAGGTCGCGCTGCCAGCGGCTGATGGGCAGCTTTTCGCTCAGGTGGCGCAGCACCGCGTTGGCCAGGCCCAGGTTGCCCTCGGCGTTCTCGAAGTCGATCGGGTTGACCTTGTGCGGCATGGTCGACGAGCCGATCTCGCCCTTCTTCAGGCGCTGCTTGAAGTAGCCCAGGCTCACGTAGCCCCAGATGTCGCGCGAGAAGTCGACCAGGATCGTGTTGACGCGCGCCACGGCGTCGAACAGCTCGGCCATGTAGTCGTGCGGCTCGATCTGGATGCTGTACGGCTGGAAGCTCAGGCCCAGGCCCAGCGGCGCGGGCGTCTCGACGACCTTGCGGCTGAAGGCTTCCCAGTCGAACTCGGGCCAGGCGGCCAGGTGGGCGTTGTAGTTGCCGACCGCGCCATTCATCTTGCCGAGCAGTTGCACGGCGGCGATTTGCGCGCGGGCCTTGGTCAGGCGCACCGCCACGTTGGCGATTTCCTTGCCCACGGTGGTCGGGCTGGCGGTCTGGCCGTGCGTGCGCGAGAGCATCGACACGTCGGCGAACTGGTGCGCCATCTCGCGCAGCTTGGCGATCAGGCCGTCGATGGCCGGCAGCACCACGGTGTCGCGCGCGGCCTGGATCTGCAGGGCGTGGCTGGTGTTGTTGATGTCTTCGCTGGTGCAGGCGAAATGCACGAACTCGGCGGCGGCCAGCAGCTCCGGCCGGGCTTCGAACTTCGACTTGATCCAGTATTCGACGGCCTTCACGTCGTGGTTGGTGGTCTTCTCGATGTCCTTGATGGCCAGGGCGTCGGCTTCGGAGAAGTGCGACACCAGCCCCATCAGGTACTTGCGGGCGCCGCCCGTGAGGGGCTTGAACTCGGCAAAGCCGCAGTCGGACAGCGCAATGAACCAGGCCACCTCCACCTGCACGCGACGGTGCATATAGCCCTGTTCGCTCATCAGCGGGCGCAAGGCCGCGAGTTTGGCCGCATAGCGGCCGTCAAGGGGGGAGAGGGCGGAGACGGTGGAAAAGCTCATGCCCGAATTTTAGGCGGCCGCCGGGTGGCCGCGCCGCGGGGGAATTCGGGCGCTGTCTTTTTCCCTTCACCTAAAATGCCTGCGAACAAACGTTAACAAGCGATGGGGAGAGAGCCTTCATGAAACTGATCGGATCCGCCGCCAGCCCGTATGTGCGCAAGGTGCGCGTGGTGCTGGCCGAAAAGCGGCTCGACTACCAGTTCGTGATCGAAGACGTCTGGTCCGCAGACACCACGATCGCCCATTCGAACCCGCTGGGCAAGGTGCCGTGCCTGATCATGGAAGGCGGCGAGGCGATGTTCGACTCGCGCGTCATCGTCGAATACATCGACACCCTGTCGCCCGTGGGCAAGCTCATTCCGCAGCAAAGCCGCGAGCGCGCCGAGGTCAAGACCTGGGAAGCGCTGGCCGACGGCGTCATGGACGCCGGCGTGCTCTGGCGCCTCGAAGCCACCTGGTCCGGCCGCGCCGACGCCGAGCGCAGCGCCGCCTGGATCGAGCGCCAGCGCGCCAAGGTCCAGGCCGGCGTGGCCGCCATGGCCAAGGGCCTGGGCGACAAGCCCTTCTGCAGCGGCATCCACCTGAGCCTGTCCGACATCGCGGTCGGCTGCGCGCTGGGCTGGCTGGGGCTGCGGTTTCCCGAGATCGACTGGCGCGGCGACCACGCCAACCTGGCCAAGTTGTACGACAAGCTCATGCTGCGGCCGAGCTTCATCGACACCCAGCCCTGAAACGACAAAGCGCCCCGCGGGGCGCTTTTTTCTTGGGGCCGTTCGGGCCACCGCATGCGGGAAGGCCGAGGGGGCGCTGCGTCATCGCGGGCCCCGCTGTCGGCGGGAAGACAAAAATGCTGCGAGGCGCCCCGACACGAAGGAGGGAGGGAGGGAGGAGGAGAAGAATCGCCTCGGGATTTCAACCGGACGGCAGGCGCCCGGAAGACCTCGCAACATGAAAACCTGTGGGCCTTGGCCGCCCACGCTCAAGTATGAGCGCGGTGCCGCCGCACGGTTCCCGTTCGAGTGGTAAACGTTTGTGACTCAAAGTTCACATTGCAGGGCGGTCAGTCGCCGCTGGGGCCGAGCTGTTTCTCGATGACCTGGATGAAGCCGTTCTCGTCGGGCGCCGTCATGCTCGACCACGCCTGCACCACCTTGCCGTCGCGCCCGATCAGGTACTTGTAGAAGTTCCACTTCGGCGTCGTGCCCGAGGCCTGCGCGAGCTGCTTGAACAGCGGGTTGGCGGCGGTGCCGCGCACCGACGACTTGGCGAACATCGGGAATTTCACGCCGAAGGTGCTTTCGCAGAAATCGGCGATTTCCTTGTTGGAGCCCGATTCCTGGGAGAAATCGTTCGACGGGAAGCCCAGCACCACCAGGCCGCGGGCGCGGTACTTCATGTCCAGCGCCTCCAGCCCCTTGTACTGCGGGGTGAAGCCGCAAAAACTGGCCGTGTTAACCACCAGGACCACTTTTCCGGAGTACTGGCACAGGTTCTGGGGCTTTTCATCCTGCAGCCGCGGGAAGCTGTGCTGCAGGATCGCCGGGCACCCGGCGGCGCTGCCCACCGCGGGCGCGGCAGGGGCGGCGGGGGCCGTCTGGGCACCCGCCGACAGGGCGGCGGACAGGCCCGCCACGAGGGAAAAGGCCGTGGCGCAACGTCGCAGCATCGACGATCGGGCGGGGGTTCGCATGACGGGCTCCTGGATCGAAAAGGGGGTGTGCATCTATGGCGCAAGCGCGCGCGTAAGCACATCATCGCGCGTCTGTCACGGGCGCGCCAAACGGCCCGACTAAAATCGGCGGCCATTGAAAGACTTTGATGCTCTACCCGGAACTCTTCAGACAACTCGAATCCGTCCGCTGGGACATGGACAAGGACATCCCCTGGCAGTCGTTCGACGCTTCCTTGCTGACTGAAGAGCAGGCGCAGACCATCAAGATGAATGCCATCACTGAGTGGTCGGCGCTGCCGGCCACCGAGATGTTCCTGCGCGACAACCGGCACGATAGCGACTTTTCGGCGTTCATGTCGATCTGGTTCTTCGAAGAGCAGAAGCACTCGCTGGTGCTCATGGAGTACCTGAAGCGCTTCAGCCCGCAGCACGCGCCCACCGAGCAGGAACTGCACGAGGTGCGCTTCGACTTCGACCCCGCGCCCCCGCTCGAAACCCTCATGCTGCACTTCTGCGGCGAGATCCGCCTCAACCACTGGTACCGCCGCGCCGCCCAGTGGCACACCGAGCCGGTCATCAAGCACATCTACACCACGCTGAGCCAGGACGAAGCCCGCCACGGCGGCGCCTACCTGCGCTACATGAAGCGCGCCATGGAAAAGTTCGGCGACGAAGCCCGTGCCGCCTTCACCAAGGTCGGCGTGCTCATGGCCAGCGCGCGCCGCACCGCCCAGGCGCTGCACCCGACCAACCTGCACGTGAACAAGGCGCTGTTCCCGAACGACACCATCCAGAGCCGCATGCCCGATCCCGACTGGCTCGAGCACTGGCTGGACAAGCAGATCAAGTTCGATGCCGGCTGGGAAACCAAGGTCGGCGAGCGCATCCTGCACAACCTGAGCCTGTTGATGAACCGCAGCTTCAAGACCGTGCAGGAGCTGAACCGCTACCGCAAGGAAGTCTCGGCCACGCTGGGCCCCAAGCCCGAATACCAGGGCGCCTGAGCTGCCCCCAAGAGCTCGACGAAATCGCCCCGCACGCCGGGGCGATTTTTTTTGGGCGCGGGCTGTCACAACGCGGCGGCGTCAAACGTCTAATCGGGCATGGACGACCCGACCCTCACCTTCGACAGCCACCGCCGCCGCCTCCAGGGCATCGCCTACCGCATGCTCGGCTCCGTGGCCGAGGCCGAAGAGGTGGTGCAGGACGCCTGGCTGCGCTGGCACGAGGCCGACAAGGCCAGTTTCGACAGCGCCGAAGCCTGGCTCGTGACCGTCGTCACGCGCCTGTCGATCGACCGGCTGCGCAGCGCCAAGGTCCAGCGCGAGCACTACATCGGCCCATGGATGCCCGAGCCCACGCTCACCGGGTCGCCCGACACGCCCGAGGAAACGCTAGCGCGCGTCGACAACATCTCCGTCGCCTTCCTGGCCGTGCTCGAGCGCCTGGCGCCCGAGGCGCGCGCCGCCTTCCTCATGCGCGAGGTGTTCGACGCCGACTACGACGAGATCGCCCAGACCCTCGGCAAGAGCGAGGCCGCCTGCCGCCAGCTGGTGCACCGCGCCAAGACCCAGGTGCAGGAGGCCCGCCCGCGCTTCCAGGTCTCGCGCGAGACCCACCAGCGCCTGCTGCGCGCCTTTGCCGACGCCGCCGCGCGCGGCAGCATGCAGGACCTGAAGGCGCTGATGGCCGAAGACGTCGAACTCATCGGCGACGGCGGCGGCAAGGTGCAGACCTTCAGCAAGATCCTGCGCGGCAGCCAGCGGCTGGCGCAGCTGTACTTCTCGCTCTGGCGCCGCATGGGCGCGGGCGTGCGCATGGAGCTGGTCGAGCTCAACGGCGAGCCCGGCATGCTGCGCTTTCTGGACGGCGAACTCGAATCGGCCCAGACCTTCGAGATCGAGGGCGAACGCATCGTGCGCATCCGCGCCCAGCGCAACCCCGACAAGCTGGCGCGCATCGCGCAGCTGTTCGCGGCCAAACGGGGCGCTTGAAGAAAAAATTCGCGCGGCCTGTCACAGGGCCGATGGCTGGCGCGTCTTCAGGGTGTAGCAAGCGGATTTCGCTTGTTTCCTTCAACCACCCTGGAGTACATCCCATGAGCCAAGCCCCCGCCCTCCGTCTCGCCTGGACCAAGTTCGCCCCCAAGTCCTTCCAGGCCATGATCGCCGTCAACGGCAGCTTCGAGTCGAGCACGCTCGGCAAGGTGCTGATCGACCTCGTCTTTGCCCGCGTCTCGCAGATCAACGGCTGCGCCTACTGCCTGGACATGCACGTGCGCGACCTGCGCGTGCAGGGCGAAGACTGGCAGCGCATCAACAGCCTGGCCACCTGGCGCGAAGTGAGCCTCTTCAACGAACGTGAGCGTGCGGCACTCGACTGGGCCGAAACGCTCACGCGCCTGGCCGACCACCACGCCGATCGCGATGCCGAGTTCGAAGCCCTGAAGGCCATGTTCAGCGACCAGGAAATCGTCGAACTCTCGCTCGCCGTGGCGCAGATCAATGCGTGGAACCGCCTCGGCGTGGGCCTGCGTTCGCAGGTCGTGGCCAAGGCGATGCCCTGAACCTCAGCGCCGCTCGACCACCATCGGCGCGATGCGCAGGCTGTCGCGCAGCTGCGTGACGGCTTCGCCCGCCGCATTGCGCGACGGGAACGGCCCGGCCTGCAGGCGGTGCGTGCCGGCTTCGCTGAACACGCGCAGCTGCGGTGCCAGCGTGGGCAGGCCGCGCGCGGCCTGGCTTCTCAGGGTCTCGGCGCCGTCGCGTTCGCGGAACGCGCCGAGCTGCACCCAGAAACCGGTGGCAGCGGAAGAGGGCGTCGATGACGTGGCAGGTGCGGCGAGCGGGGTCAGCGGCGCAAGGTCGGTCACCACCATCGCCTCGCGCGGCCCGGCCGGGGCCTCGGGTTCCGACGGTGCCGCGGCGGCCATCACCGGCGTCTGCGGTGCCACGGGCATCGTCGCGGCGGGTGCTGCCGCGGCCGTCATCGCGACCGGCGCCATCCAGGCCGACGGCACGGCCACCGGCGCCGCCGCCACCCGGACGGGCGCGGGGGCCGGTGTCGGCGCAGGTGCCGCGGCATAGGCCGTGCCCGCGTCGCGGCGCCAGGCGCCGGTGCGGATGTCTTCGTTGGTGATGCGCTCGATCTCCACCGGCGCCACGCCGCGCAGCAGGTCGAGCTTCAGCGCCGCCGTGTAGCTCAGGTCGATCACGCGGCCGTCCACGAAGGGGCCGCGGTCGTTCACGCGCACGATCACCTCGCGCCCGTTGGCCGGGTTGCGCACCCGCACGTAGCTCGGCAGCGGCAGCGTCTTGTGCGCGGCCGTCATGGCGTACATGTCGTAGGGCTCGCCGCTGGCGGTCGAGGCCGCATGGAACTTGCGGCCGTACCACGAGGCGATGCCCGATTCGCGGAACGGCCGGTCGTCGGTGATCGGCACGTAGCCCCGGCCCAGCACCGTGTACGGCTTGCTGGTGCCGCCGCTGCTGCGGATCGCCTCGATGCGGGGTTCGGCGTCGGGCACGCGGTCGAGGTCGGACGGGATGTTGCTGCCGGGGCCGTCGCGGCCACTGGCGACGCCGCCGCCACTGCTGCGCGGTCCGCTGGCACAGCCGGCCAGCACGAGCGCGGCGGCCAGGGCGCAGGCCGTCAGCGCGCGGGAAGCGAGGACGCCGTCAGCCAAAGACCGCCTTCCACAGCGCCAGCATGGCGTCGCGCTCGGCGCTCAGGGCAGGCGGTGTGACCTGCGTGGGCTCTTCGTTCAGGCGCGCGGTGTGCTGCACGCGGCGCAGCTCGCGGTAAGCCTTGGCGGCGTTGCGTCCCACGCCGTCGGGCAGCAGGCCGGCTTGCTCGGCACGCAGCAGCAGCGCGATGTTGCCCAGGTTGGGAATCAGCTCGGGGTGTGCGCCCGAGGCCGACAGCACCAGGAACTGCACCGCGAACTCGGCATCGACCATGCCGCCGGGGCTGTGCTTCACGTCGAAGCGGTCGGCCTTCACGGGGCGGGCGCCGCGCAGCTTGTTGCGCATGCCGATGATCTCGGCCTTCAGCGCCTCGCGGTCGCGCGGCGCCACCAGCACGGCTTCGCGCACCTGGTCGAAGCGCGCGCCCAGCTCGGCGCCGTGGTCGGCGCTGCCCAGCACGAAGCGCGCGCGCGTCATGGCCTGGTGTTCCCAGGTCCAGGCGGTGTTGCTGCCGCGACCGAGCTGGTACTTTTCGTAGGCCTCGAAGCTGGTGGTGAGCAGGCCCGAGTTGCCGTTGGGCCGCAGTGCGGTGTCGATCTCGAACAGGTCGCCCTCGCGCGTCTTCACCGTGAGCCAGTTGATGAGCTTGCGCACGTAGGCCGCATAGACCTCGCCGGCGCGCTCGTCGTCATCGTCGTAGACGAACACGATGTCCAGGTCGCTGCCGTAGCCCAGTTCTTTGCCGCCCAGCTTGCCGTAGCCGATGATCGCGAACTGCGGCACCTCGCGGTGCCGGTTGCGCACGTGCGGCCAGCACCAGCGCGCGGTCACGCGCAGCGTGGTGTCGGCCAGCGCACTGAGGTCGTCGGCCACCTGTTCGACGGTGATGCGGCCGTCCACGTCGCGCGCCAGCGTGCGGAACACCTCGGCGTGGTGGGCGTGGCGCAGCAGGTTCAGCAAACGCTCTTCGTCGGCCTCGCCGGTGCGGGTGAGCGAGGTGTGGCGCGCTTCGAGCTCGCGCTCGAATTCCTCGGCGATGAAGCGGCCCGAAAGCATCTCGTCGCTCGCGAGCTCGTCGATCACGCCCGGGTGCTGCATGAGGTAGCGCGCCGGCCATTTCGCGGCGCCCAGCAGGCGCAGCAGGCGTTCCTGCACGGCGGGGCGTTCGACCAGCAGCGCCAGGTAGCTCTCGCGGCGCATCAGCGGCTCGATCCAGTCGGCCCAGCGCATGGCGGCATCGACGTGGCGCGGCGTCTGTCCCGCGCCCTCGCCGTCGGGCTCCTTCAGCCACTGGCCGGTGCGTTGCACCAGTTGGCGCAGGCGGCCCCGGGTTTCCTCGCGCAGGGCAAGCACGCGCGGCGTCTCGCACCAGTCGCGGATGCGCTCGGCGAACACGGGCGGCAGGTCGTCGAGCAGGTCGGCCAGGTCGGCGGGCGCGGCGGCCTTCTTGCCGTTGCACTTGCCATTGCAGGGCTTCTCGCCGCCCAGCAGCTTGTCGAACTCCTGGGCCACGAACTCGCGGTGGGTGTCGAGCTGTTCGAGGAAGGGGCAGCAGTCGGCGTAGCCCATCGACTGCGCGATCCAGCGCAGGTCGTCGTCGTTGACCGGCAGCACGTGCGTCTGCTGGTCGTCCAGGTACTGGATGCGGTGCTCCACGCGGCGCAGGAACTCGTAGGCCGCGGCCAGCGTGTCGGCCGTGTCCTGCGGCATGAGGTTGGCGCGCGCCAGCCGCTGCAGCGCGTCGAGCGTGGGGCGCGTGCGCAGCTCGGGGAACTGGCCGCCGCGCACCACCTGCAGCAGCTGCACGGTGAATTCGATTTCGCGGATGCCGCCGCGCGAGAGCTTCACGTCGTTGGCGCGCTCGGGGCGTCCGGCGCTGCGGCGCGCCGACTGCTCGCGGATCTGGCGGTGCAGGATGCGCAGCGAGTCGAACACGCTGTAGTCGAGGTAGCGGCGGAACACGAAGGGCAGCACCACGTTGCGCAGCGCCTGGGCCTGGCCGCCGAGCACCACGGCGCGCGGCGCGACCACGCGGCTCTTCATCCAGGCAAAGCGCTCCCATTCGCGGCCCTGCACCTGGAAATACTCTTCGAGCGCGTCGAGCGAGACCACGCTCGGCCCCGAGTTGCCGTTGGGCCGCAGCGCCAGGTCGACGCGGAACACGAAGCCGTGCTCGGTCACGTCGCCCACCAGCGCATAGATGCGCTTCACGGCCCGCGCGAAGTACTCCTGGTTGGACAGCTTGCCGCGCCCGTCGGCATCGCCGGCCGTGTCGCCGTCGACGTCGTACAGGTAGATGAGGTCGATGTCGCTGGACACGTTGAGCTCGCGCGCGCCGAGCTTGCCCATGCCGATCACCCACAGCTGCGAGCGCTGGCCTTCGGGGCCGAGCGGCGCGCCGTGCTGGGCGTCGAGTTCATGGCAGGCGTCCTGGCAGGCGATGTCCAGGGCCAGTTCGGCCAGCTCGGTCACGGCGGTGGTCACCACCGCGAGCGGGGCCTGCTGGTCGCAGTCGAGTGTGACCAGACGTTCCATCGTGAGCTGGCGCACGATGCGCAACGCATCGCCCACGGCCACGCCGCGTGCGCGCAGGGCGTCATAGGCGACGGTCATCGATTCGCGCCGGGGCTCGCCGGGCGGCAGCAATTCGAGCTCGGCCGCATAGCGGCGGCGCAGCCGCTGGACGAATCGGGAACTGGAAGAAAACGCGGGAGGCGTCGGATTGGATGGCAACTGATTCACACTGGTGTGGGTTGGCGCGGAACCCGGCTCAAGGCTGGCGGTCATAATTCCCGACACAGCGCGATCCTCAATGAACGACACGGCGTCTTCCCCTTCACGTCTGCTCCAAATCACCGCTGTGACAGCGCGCTGGCTATTGGGTCTGCTCTTCGCTGCGTGGCTTCTGCTGGCACTGTCAGTCGTGGTCCTGCACGCGTGGATTGTGCCGCGAATCGGCGATTTTCGCGGTGCACTCGAGGCGCAGGCTAGCAAGGCCATCGGTGTCCCGGTGCGCATCGGCGCCATCACCGCCCGTTCCGAAGGGCTATTTCCGGCCTTCGAATTGCGCGACGTGGTGCTGCAGGACGCAGACCAGCGCGAGGCCCTTCGCCTCGTGCGGGTGGTGGCGAGCGTGTCGCCGCGCTCGCTGTGGCGCCTGAATTTCGAGCAGCTCTACATCGAGGGCCCGCAGCTCGACGTGCGCCGCGACACTCAGGGAAAACTCCATGTGGCTGGATTGCACATGGAGACCGACACGACCGGAGAAACCCGCGCCGCCGACTGGTTTTTCGCGCAGCGCGAGTTCGTCATCGAAGGCGGCACCGTGCGCTGGACCGACGAGCAGCGCCGCGCCGAACCCCTGCTGCTGACCGACGTGCGCTTCGTGTCCCGCAACGGCGCGCGCCGCCACGGCCTGCGGCTGGACGCCACGCCGCCGGCCGGCTGGGGCGAACGCTTCACGCTGCGCGGCCAGTTCCGCCAGCCGCTGCTGTCGATCCGCAGCGGCCACTGGCAGACCTGGGACGGCCAGCTCTACGCCGACCTGCCCTACATCGACGTCACGCGCCTGGGCCAGTACGTCTCGCTCGACGCGCGCATCCGCGAAGGCAACGGCGCGCTGCGCCTGTGGGCCGACGTGGACGACGGGCGCATCGTCGGCGGCGCCGCCGACCTGGGGCTGAACCGCATCGACGCCTCGCTCGGCAAGGGGCTGCAGCCGCTGGTGCTGCGCGCCGTCACCGGCCGGCTGGCGGGACAGATGAACGCGGACACCTTCGAGTTCTCGACCACCGCCTTGCAGTTCGACACCGTCGACGGCCTGCGCTGGCCGGGCGGCAACCTGTGGCTACAGCACACGCCGGCCAAGGGCCGCACGCCCGAGCACGGCGCGCTGAAGGCCGACCGGCTCGACCTCGCGGCTCTGGCGCTCATCGCCGACCGCCTGCCGCTGGGCGAGGCCACGCACCGCGTGCTCGGCGCCTATGCGCCGCGCGGGCTGGTCGAGCGCATCGACATGAACTGGCAGGGCGCGCCCGACGCGATCGCGCGCTACCAGGCCAAGGGCCGGGTCAGCGGCCTGCGCGTGGCCTCGCAGCCGGCGCCTGCAGTCACCGCCCCGACCACCCCGGCACCGGCCGGCGCCCCCGCCGCGCCGCCGCGCGTGCATCCCGGCACCCCAGGCCTCAGCGGCGCCACGCTCGACTTCGACGCCAGCCACACCGGCGGCACCGCCACGCTGGCCATGGCCAAGGGCACGCTCGAGTTCCCCGGCGTGTTCGAAGACCCGGTCATTCCCATCGACCGGCTCTCGACCCAGCTGCAGTGGAAGCTCGACAACGGCGCCATGCAGGTGCAGGTGTCGAAGCTGCGCTTTGCCAACGCCGACGCCGAGGGCGAGGCCGAAGCCCACTGGCGCACCAGCGACCCGGCCACCTCGAGCAGCCGCGCGCAGCACCCCGGCGTGCTCGACCTGCAGGGCAAGCTCACGCGCGCCGACGGCACCCGCGTGTTCCGCTACCTGCCGCTCGACATTCCGCAGCACACGCGCGACTACGTGCGCGAGTCGGTCGTCAAGGGCACCGCCAGCACGGTCGATTTCCGCGTGCGCGGCGACCTGCACGACATGCCCTTCATGGACCCGAAGCAGGGCGAGTTCCGCATCGCGGCCAAGGTGTCGGACGTGCACTACGCCTACGTGCCGCCCTCGCTCGCGGCCGCCACCGCCGCGCCCGCGACCCCGGCGTCGCGCACCGGCCCGCCCGCCGCGCCGCCGCCCGTGTGGCCGGCGCTCACGGGCGTGTCGGGCGAGCTGGTGTTCGAGCGCGCAGGCATGCTGGTGCGCAATGCGCGCGGGCGCATTGCCGGCGCGCCCGGCGTCGAGGTCACGAAGGCCGAGGCGCAGATTGCCGACATGTCGCACCACGCCGCGCTGCTGCGCGTCGATGCGCAGGCCAAGGGCCCGCTGGGCGAGGTGCTGCGCGCCGGTGCGCCGCTGGCCGGCGAGGCCGGGCCCTTCCTGCAGCGCGCGCGTGCCACCGGCTCGGCCGACTACAAGCTGCGCCTCGACTTGCCACTGGAAAACGTCGACAACACCAAGGTGCAGGCCACCGTGACGCTGGCCGACAACGAGCTGCAGGTGGTGCCCGAGGCGCCGCCGTTCACGCAGGCGCGCGGCACGCTCAACTTCACCGACACCGGCTTCTCGCTGGCCGGCGTGCAGGCCCGCCTGCTGGGCGGCGAGGTGCGCGTCGAAGGCAAGGGCCGCTTCAGCGGGCCGCAGCGCGAACTGGCGCTGAAGGCGCAGGGCACGGCCAGCGCCGAAGGCCTGCGCGGCGCGCGCGAGGTCGACTGGCTCGCGCGTCTGGCCAAGCACGCCACTGGCAGCACGCCCTACGCCGCCACCTTCTCGATGCGCGACGACACGCCCGAGTTCTCGCTCACCAGCAGCCTGCAGGGGCTGGCGCTGCAGCTGCCCACGCCGCTGGTCAAGACGGCCGAAGAGCTGATGCCGCTGCGCATCGAGAAGAAGGTGCTGGCGCGCGACGCCCGCCGCGCCACGCAGGACCAGCTGACGCTCGAACTCGGCCGCGTCGGCTCGGTGCAGTACGTGCGCGAGCTGTCGGCCAACGGCCAGGCGCACGTGCTGCGCGGCGGCATCGGCATCGGGCTGGCGCCGGGCGAGACGGCGCTGCCGCCCGACCGCGGCGTGTTCGCCAACGTCAACGTCGCCAAGCTCGACATGGGCGCCTGGCAGACGCTGGTGGGCACCGCCGCGGTGGTCGGCGGCGGCGAGCGCGCCGACGATCCCGACCTGGCCTACCTGCCCACGCGCATCGCGGTGCGCGCGCAGCAGCTGGGCATCGCGGGGCGCACCCTGCACAACGTGGTGCTCGGCGGCACGCGCGAAGGCGCGCTGTGGCGCGCCAACGTCGACGCCTCCGAGCTGAGCGGCTACGCCGAGTACAGCCACAGCCAGGCCGGCCGGCTCTATGCGCGGCTCGCGCGCCTGAAGATCGCGCCGGCCGAGGCCACGCAGGTCGAGACCCTGCTCGACGAGCAACCCGGCACCCTGCCGGCGCTGGACATCGTGGTCGACGACTTCGAGCTGCTCGGCAAGCGCCTGGGCCGCGCCGAGATCGACGCCGTCAACCGCGGCGGGCGTGAATGGCTGCTCAACAAGCTCGCCTTCAGCGTGCCCGAGGCCACCTTCACCGCCAAGGGCACCTGGGCCGCGCCGGCGGGCGGCGGCGCAAGCGCCGGCCAGCGCCGCACCACGGCCATGAACTTCAAGCTCGACATCGCCGACGCCGGCGACCTGCTCACGCGCTTCGGCATGCCCGGCGTGCTGCGCCGCGGCAAGGGGCGGCTCGAGGGCGAGGTCAACTGGCGCGGCTCGCCGTTCTCGCTCGACTACCCCAGCCTGGGCGGCCAGCTGCAGGTCGACGTGGAGCAGGGCCAGTTCCTCAAGGCCGACCCGGGCCTGGCCAAGCTGCTGGGCGTGCTGAGCCTGCAGGCGCTGCCGCGCCGGCTCACGCTCGATTTCCGCGACGTGTTCAGCCAGGGCTTCGCCTTCGACTTCATCCGCGGCGACGCCAAGATCAACAAGGGCATCGCCAGCACCAACAACCTGCAGATGAAGGGCGTGAACGCCGCCGCGCTCATGGACGGCTCGGCCGACATCGTGCGCGAGACGCAGAACCTGCGCGTGGTGGTGGTGCCCGAGATCAACGCCGGCACGGCCGCGCTGGTGGCCACCGCCATCAATCCGGCCATCGGCCTGGGCACCTTCCTCGCGCAGTGGGTGCTGAGCAAGCCGCTCGCCGCGGCCGCCACGCAGGAGTTCCACGTCGAAGGCACCTGGGCCGACCCCAAGATCGCCAAGGTGCCGCGCTCGCTGCAGCTGCTGCCCGGCCTGCCGGGTGGATCGACATCCACGGGCGCCAGCGAAGGCAAGAAAACGGAGACCACGCAATGAAAGTCGCAGCCATCCAGATGGTGTCCGCCATCGCCCGCGAAGCCAACCTCGTGCGCGCCCACGCGCTGCTCGGGCAGGCGGCGCGCGACGGCGCCGAGCTCGCGGTGCTGCCCGAGTATTTCTGCATGATGGGCGCGCGCGACACCGACAAGCTCGGCCTGCGCGAAACCGCCGGCGCCGGCACGGTGCAGGGCTTCCTGGCCGACGCGGCGCGCGAGTTCGGCCTGTGGATCGTGGGCGGCACGCTGCCCATCGAGAGCGACGACGCCGACCACGTCTTCAACAGCTCGCTGGCCTTCTCGCCCGAAGGCAAGTGCGTGGCGCGCTACGACAAGATCCACCTGTTCTTCTTCGACAACGGCACCGAGCGCTACGACGAGCGGCGCGTGATCGCGCCGGGTGCCGAGCCCGTGGTGTTCGAGCTGCCCTCGCGCGACGGCCACGCCTGGCGCGTGGGCATGAGCGTGTGCTACGACCTGCGCTTTCCCGAGCTGTACCGCGCGCTGGCAGGGCAGGGCGCCGACCTGCTGCTGGTGCCCAGCGCCTTCACGCGCACGACCGGCGCCGCGCACTGGGAGGTGCTGCTGCGCGCGCGCGCCATCGAGAACCTGGCCTGGGTGGTCGCGCCCGCGCAGGGCGGCACGCACGAGAACGGCCGCCAGACCTGGGGCCAGTCGCTGGTCATCGACCCCTGGGGCACGGTGGTGGCGCAGCAGGCCGCCGAAGAGGGCGTGGTGCTGTTCGACCTCGACGCCCGGCAGGTCGAGCGCACGCGCGCCCAGCTGCCCGCGCTGTCGCACCGCGTGCTCGCCTGACGATGGCCGACGAGGCGCTCGACGTTCCTGCACCGCCGCCGCCGCAACAGCAGCCGCAGCGCCGGGGATGGGGCGTCGCCTTCGCGCGCCTGCGCTCGCTGTGGAAGCGCTGGTTTCTGTGGCTGCTGCTGGCGGTGCTGGTGTCGGCGCTGCTGGTCACCGTCGTGTGGCTGGCCGGCCGGCACGAGGTCGAGCAGGTGCAGGCCGCGCTCGAGCGCGACACCGCCGACGCCGTCGTCGACCTGCGCAGCGGCCTGCAGCGCAATGCCCAGAGCCTGCGCGCCACGCTCGCGCCGGGCATGGAGCGCACGCACTGGGCCGACCGCGCGGCGGCGCAATTGCGCGAGCACCGCGAATGGCTGCGGCTCGAATGGCGCGATGCGCAGCTGCAACCCATCGAGGCTGTGAACACGCCCTACCGCACGCGCATCCTCGAAGAAAGCAACCGCGGTCCCGCGCAGGCCGACGTGGCGCAGGCCTGCGCCACCGCGCGCAAGGCCGGCGCGCCCGCCTACTCGCCCAGCCACTACGTGCCCGTGGCCGGCGGCGGCGGCGTCGAGGTGATGGAGCTGTGCCTGCCGATGGACGCCGGCGACTACCTGGTGGCCAGCTATTCGCTGCGCGACACGCTGGTCGAGCTGGTCGGCCCCACGCTCACGCGCGGCCAGGAGGTCGCCTTCACCGAGGCCGACGGCACGCGGCTGGTGGCGCTGGGCACCTCGCGGCGCATCGGCACGCGCGTGTTCACCTCGCAGCAGCGCATCGACCTGCCGGGCGCCTCGCTCATGCTGCGCGTGGACGGCTGGCGCGCCGCGCCCGACCTGTTCCCGAACATGCTCACGGCGCTGGTCACGGCGATCTCGATCGCGCTCGTGTCGGTGCTCGTGCTGCTGGCGCGCGACACCCGCCGCCGCCTGCGCGCCGAGCGTGACCTGGCCGACGCGCTGGCCTTTCGCAAGGCGATGGAAGACTCGGTCATTACCGGCCTGCGCGCGCGCGACCTGCAGGGGCGCATCACCTACGTCAACCCGGCCTTCTGCGAGATGGTCGGCTTCACGCCCGAAGAGCTCATGGCCGACAGCGTCGAGGCGCCCTACTGGCCGACCGAGCTGGCGCACGAGTACCACCTGCGCCAGACGCGCCGCTTCGCCGGCGGCCTGCCGCCGCGCGAGGGCTTCGAGTCGGTCTTCATGCGCAAGGACGGCACGCGCTTTCCGGTGCTCATCTTCGAGGCGCCGCTGATCAACGCGCACAAGGTGCAGACCGGCTGGATGAGCGCCTTCATCGACGTGAGCGAGCAGCGCCGTGTCGAGGAACTCTCGCGCGCCAGCCAGGAGCGCCTGCAGGCCAGCGCACGCCTGGCCACCGTGGGCGAGATGGCCTCGCTGCTGAGCCACGAGCTCACCCAGCCGCTGGCCGCCATCGCCAGCTACGCCACCGGCTCGCTCAACCTGATCGGGCCCGAGGCGCGCGGCGAGCAGGCCGAGGTGGCCATGGCCGTGAAGCGCATCGCCGAGCAGGCCGACCGCGCGGGCCAGGTGATCCGCAGCGTGCACGACTTCGTGCGCCGGCGCGACCGCATGCGCGAGGCCGTGGCGCCGCAGGCGCTGATCGACGCCGTGCTGCCGCTGGTGCGGCTGCAGGCGCGCAAGCTCGACGTGACGATCGAGATCGTGTGCGAAGAGCGCCTGCCCGCCGTGGTGTGCGACCGCACGCTGGTCGAGCAGGTGCTGCTGAACCTGGCGCGCAATGCCATGCAGGCCATGGACGGCGCCGACCACGCGCCCGGCAGCCGCGTGCTGCGCCTGCGCGTGGCGCGCGCCCTGCCGGTGGGCGCCACCGTGCCGGCCGACGGCCGACGCTGGCTCGAGTTCTCCGTGGCCGACCTGGGCTGCGGCATCAGCGAGGAAGTGGCGGCGCGCCTGTTCACGCCCTTCTTCACCACGCGCCCCGACGGCATGGGCCTGGGCCTGAGCCTGTGCCGCACCGTGGTGGAGCAGCATGGCGGCGCGCTGATGTTCGAGCCCAACCGCCCCCGGGGCACCGTCTTCAGGTTTACGCTCCCGGCTGCGGGATAGCCGCCTTTTTCTTCTTCTTCGTTTTCTCTGTTCCGCTGGACCTCATGGCATGCAACCGCTGATCGATGGCTTGATCTTTATCGTGGACGACGACGCCAGCGTGCGCGAGGCGCTGGCCTGGCTGCTGCGTTCGCGCCGCCTGGCCAGCGAGCACTTCGGCAGCGCCGAGGCCTTCGAGCAGTACCTGGACGAGGCGCCGCTGCCCGACCAGCCGCGCTGCCTGCTGCTGGACGTGCGCATGCCCGGCATGAGCGGGCTGGTGCTGTTCGACCGGCTGGCCGAACGCGGCCTGCTGGCCGAGATGCCGGTGATCTTCCTGACCGGCCATGCCGACGTGCCCACCGCCGTCGAGGCGGTCAAGCGCGGGGCTTTCGACTTCTGCGAGAAGCCGTTCTCGGACAACGCGCTGGTCGACCGCATCGAGCAGGCGCTGGGCATGTCGCAGCGCGCGCTCGAGGTGCAGCGCGTGCGCCGCGGCCTGGCCGACCGCATCGCCGAGCTGACCGACCGCGAGCGCGACGTGATGCGCCTCGTGGTCGAGGGCCTGCCGAACAAGCTCATCGCCGACCAGCTCGCGATCAGCGTGCGCACGGTGGAGGTCCACCGGGCGCGCGTGTTCGAGAAGATGGAAGTGAAGTCGGCGGTGGAGCTGGCCAACCGCCTGCGCGACCTCTAGCCCGCACCGCGGGCCGGGCCTCAGCTGTGCACGTGCTGCGCCGCGCCGTCGCGCGTGGCCATCTCCAGCATGCTGCGGCCGTCGACGATGCCGACGACGTTGCCGTCCTCGCCCAACCCGGCAATGGCGCCCTCGAACACGCAGAACAGCACGCAGCCGCCGTCGGAGCGCGGCTGGTGGATGTCGCCGGCGGGCTCGTGCATGTAGTCGCCCGGGCGGCCGATGTCGTTGCGCTCGTAGTAGATGTCGCCTTCGAGCACGATCACCTCGATGGCACCCAGGTGGTGGTGCACCGGCGCCTCGGTGCCGGGATCGACCTTCAGCAGGCAGGTGAAACCGCCGCTGCGCCGGTTGATGCTCAGCAGCTTGTAGGCCACGCCGGGCATGACCCACGGCTTCCACGGATAGCGCTCGAGCTTCTGGAAATGCGGGTACGGCAGCGTGATGCGCGCGTGGGCGGCGCTGGCGGGCGGCGTGGCTTTCAGGGCGGTCAGGGTCATGGTGTCTCCGTGGGTGATGCGGCCGGGATCGGCCTGCGAAGCCAGTCTAGGAGCGGCTTCTCACGCCATGGCCTGTTGGCCCGAACGAAGCACGGGATGTCGAAAGTGGCGCGCTTTTGCGCAAGTCGCTGCGCGGTTCAGCGCATGCGGCGGTAGGTGCTTGGCGCCACGCCGACGAACGCACGAAAGCGCGTCGAGAAGTACGCGGCGCTGCCAAAGCCCATGCGCGCGGCCACGGCTTCCACGGGCAGGTCGCTGGTGCGCAGCAGTTCGGCGGCGCCTTCCAGGCGGCGGCGCAGCAGGTACTGGTAGGGCGCCATGCCGCTGGCCGCCTTGAAGCTGCGGATGAAGTGGTCCTGCGACAGGTGCACCAACGCTGCCAGGTCGGCCAGCCCCAGCGGCGTGGCCAGGTGCGCGTCGATGTGCTCGGTCACCCGGCGCAGCTGCCGCGGCGTCAGGACCGGCTGCCGGCGCGCGCCCTCCGTGCGCGGCTGTGCGCCGCGCCCCGGTGCGCAGTGGCGGCGCACGAGGTGATGGGCCAGCAGGTGCTGGCTCTGCGAGAGCAGCAGCGAATCGGGGCTCGTGGGCACGCTGCCGTACAGCTCCACCTCGCTCACCAGCATCTGGAAGAAGCCTTGCAGCCACGGGTCGCGGATCGCGAAGAAGGGGTCGATCTCCACCGCCGGCCCGAGGTTTTCCTCGGCGGCGACGCGCGCGATCAGCGCCTGCCCGATGTACAGGTGCACCACGCCGCAGCGCCCGCCGATTTCCCATTCGGTGCCGTCGCAGGGGATGAAGCTCACAGTGCCCAGCCGCGAGCGCGAGGCGACGAGCTTGCCGCGCTCGTACTTGCGCACCGCCGTGCTGCCGTTCTCGTGCAGCACCAGCACGTGATGCGCCGCGCCGTGAAAGGGCAGCCAGCATGCGTCCTGCTGCCAGCGGGCGGCGAACAGCTGGTCGCCGCCGGTCACGAGGTACTGGGGTTGCGCACCGGTGCCCGCGGCGATGATGTCCGGGGCAAAGCGGGATGCGACGCTCGATGGGGCCGGCGCGATGGCGTTCATCGGAGTTTCCTCTCGTGTCCGCCCGGCGCGCGGTGCGCGCGCCGCGTGCAGGCCGCGCGATGTTAGGGCCGGCGGTGCCGTGCCCTCATGCGGGATTTCCTGACGGTGCTGCGCGACGTGCGCGCAGCACCGGCGCTCAGATCTTCTCGGCGACGAAGATTTCGACGCGGCGGTTCTGCGCGCGGCCGGCGGCCGTGCCGTTGTCCGCCAGCGGCTCGCGCGAGCCGCGGCCGTCGGTGGTGATCACGGTGGTCGACACGCCGCGGCCCACCAGGTGGTTGCGCACGCTGTCGGCGCGGCTGACCGAGAGGCGCTCGTTGCCTTCCTCGCTGCCCGTGCTGTCGGTGTGGCCGACCACGCGCAGGCTGGCGGTGGTGGCGCTCTTCAGGCCTTCGGCGACCTTGTCCAGCACCTGCGCCAGGTTGCGCTTGACGTTGGCGCGGCCGGTGTCGAACGAGAGTTCATTCGGAATCACGACGTGAAGCTGGTTGTCGGCGGTCTGCGAGATCACCACGCCGGTGCCCTTGGTGGAGCTTTCGAGCTCGGCCTTCAGCGCGTCCAGTCGGGCGGTCCAGCTGTTGGCCGGTGCGGCCTGCTGTGCGGCCGGTGCTTCGGCCGGCGGGGTCGACGATGCGCACCCCGCGATGAACAACACAGCGGCCAGGGCCGCGCTAGACACAACAAACTTCCTCATGAATTTTCCCTCTGCTTGGACCAATGAAAACTGAAGCGGGAACCGGCCGTTCGATGCGGCGGCCGGTTTCCCGGTGGGGCTGCGATCAGCCGCGCGGTGCGCGCTCGCCCACGTAGATCTCGACGCGGCGGTTCTGTGCCCGGCCGGCGTCGCTGTTGTTGTCGGCCACCGGCTCATGCGAGCCACGGCCTTCGATGCGGAAGGCCGCGGCGCTCACGCCGCGTGCCACCAGGTAGTCGCGCGTGCTGGCGGCGCGGTCCACCGACAGCGGGTTGTTGATGGCGTCCGAGCCGGTGCTGTCGGTGTGGCCGATGATGCGCACCTCGGCGTTCGGGTTGTTGCGCAGGCCGTTGGCGAACTGGTCGAGCACGGGCGCGAAGTTCGACTTGATGTTGGAGCGGCCCACGTCGAACGACACGTCGCTCGGAATGGCGAGCTTGAGCTCGTTGTTGGCCGTCTGCGTCACGGCCACGCCGGTGCCCTGCGTGGCGGCTTCCATCTGGCGCTTCTGGTTTTCCATGCGCTGCGACCACAGGTAGCCGCCGAGTGCGCCGGCCGCCGCACCGACCACCGCACCCGTGCCGATGGCACCGCGGTTGCCGCCGGTGGCCGAGCCGATGGCGGCGCCGCCGAGCGCGCCGATGCCGGCACCGATGCCGGTGTTGCGCTGGGTGTCGGTCATTCCGCCGGCACAGCCGGACAGGACGAGGGCAGCTGCGGTGGTTGCAAGAACGAACTTTTTCATGGCGATCCCTTTCAAGGTTGAATCAAGCGGGCCACAGCTTAGCCCCCGGCGGGTACGCGATGGTACGTGCTCAAAGCCCTACGGAAAATAAGAAAACTTTCGCTATCGCCCGTGAATGCTGCGATGATTGCTACTAAAGTTGTAGCAATAGGGTGCTTGTCCGACAGTGGGCCGCGCCGTGTGGCTACACGAGCAATTCACACTTTGGGCGGCGAATCCTTGTCCTCACGCTCGGCGTCGGGGTCGTCATGCAATTCACCCTTGTTACGCCCGGAAAACATGGTCCACCAGATGATCAAGATCAGGACGAGTCCCGCGGCGAGGGCTTCAAGCAGAATCAAACCCATGAGAAATGGACTCCAGTGGCTGGTCGGGCTTGCGATCGTAGCAACGCTTGCCGGCTGTTCCCTCGGCCCCCGCGCCCCCGACACCC
>NZ_JBYSZY010000039.1:0-55335 GCF_058787635.1 Variovorax sp. FW305-3-2-15-B-LB1
AGGGTAGGGTTTTACGTGGGTCAGTCTTAGACGGAAATTACTGCGTTAGCTGGGTCAGTTTTCGGCGGCAATCAACATGGTGGTCATTACGGAGTGGCAATCCACACGTTTGTCATGCAGCCGGTCGACATTCGGCACACGCCGCTTTACCGGGGCGGTTTTTGTAGTCTGTTTTTTAGCGGTCAACTTCAAGCCCTCGAAACAATATGTATCGACATTATGGGGGTGGAGATCAAGACCGGCTGAAGGGGTAAGCGCGGGGCGTTGGAGCGCCGGATCTTGGACATTTCTCTATGACATTCTCCTGAAGAGATGTCCGAGCTGAACTGTCATCGCATGTATGGGCATTTGCCGTCATCTAACTGTTGACAACCTTCAGGCGCACCGGATCACCAAAGAGAAATGAGTCGGTCGCGTGACATGGAAGCAGGTGCCACGCGATGGCGCCGCTCAGCCGCGCGCAGCCAGCTTCGCCTCGAGCTCGGCGATGCGCGCCCTGGCCTCGTCGCCTTCAGGAATCGGCCGGCCGCTGTCGCGCCACTGCACCGCGCTCTTGAAACCTTCGGCCTCGGCCTGGCGACGGAACCACATGCCTTCGGGGTTATGCCGCGTGATGCCGTCGAACACGGTGGCGAACATCTGGGTCTGCTCCAGCCCCATCGAATGCCAGACCTGGTTGACGACCATCTTGTGCATCATGAGGTGCGAACTGGGCACGCCCGCGATGCGCTGCGCGAGCGCCAGCGTGGCCTCGTCGAGCTGCGCCGCGGGCACCGCGAAGTTGGCCAGGCCCCAATCGGCCGCCTGCGTGCCGGTGATGGTGTCGCCGGTGAACATGAGCTGCTTGGCGCGCAATGCGCCGAGGCGGTAGGTCCACATCGCGGTGGTCGGGCAACCCCACACGCGCGTGGGCATGTAGCCGATGCGCGCGTCGTCGGCCATGGTGAGCAGGTCGCAGCACAGCGCGATGTCGCTGCCGCCGGCCACCGCGTAGCCGTGCACCTTGGCGATGGTCGGCTTGCGGCAGCGCCACAGCGACATGAAGTCTTCGGTGTTGCGCTTCATGGCGGCATAGTCGAGCATCGGGTCCCACGGCGTTTTCTCCTGCCGGCAGGGATGGTCGCCCTGGCCTTCGCGGCCGTGGCCTTCGGCGTAGTCGCCCAGGTCGTAGCCGGCGCAGAAGGCGCGGCCCGCGCCCTCGACCACGATCACATGCACCTCGTCGTCGGCCTCGGCCCATTCGACCGCGCGGCGGATGTCCGTCGGCGTGCTGTCGCCGATGGCGTTGAGCTTCTCGGGGCGGTTGAGCACCAAGCGCGCGATGCGCGGGTGCTGCGGGTCCTTGTCGATCAGGACGGTCTCGAAAGCGGGCATGGTCAGTGGTCTCCTTCTGTTCTTGGGGGGTGATGCCGCTTCGCTTGTAGCATCGCCCGCCGCCCGCTGGCAAACCCGTCGACCGCCGGGTTCAACGCCTTCAGCGCGCTGTGGCGCCTCCCAGCCGGAACAGGAACACCGCGCCCTTGCCCGGCTGCGGCACGAGCCGGATGTCGCTGCCGTGCAGCTGCAGGATGCGCTGCACGATCATGAGCCCCAGCCCGCCGCCGCGCGCACCGCCATCGGCAAAGGCCGGCCGCGTGAACAGGCCCTTCTGCAGCTCGCCCGGAATGCCGGGGCCGGTGTCGCTCACCTGCACCGCCACGCCGGCGTCGGACGGGCGCAGGCGCACCTCGATCTCGCCGCCGGCCGGCGTGTGGCGGATGGCGTTGTCCAGCAGGTTGGTCAGCACGCGTTCGATCATGCCGAGGTCGGCCGACACCACGGGCAGGTTCGGCGCGATGTCGGGCTTGAGCTGCTGGTGCCGCGCCTCGGCCGCGAGCTCGAACTTCTGGAACACGTCCTGCACGAGGTCGGCCAGCGCAAAGTTTTCTTTCTCGGGCTTGACCACGCCGTACTCGAGCCGCGCCAGCTCGAACACCTCCTGCGCGAGCCGGCCCACCTTGCGGCTCTGGCCGAGCGCAATCTCCAGGTAGCGGCGGCGCTCTTCCTCGCTGAGCGTGCCGGCCTTGAGCAGCAGCGTCTCGAGGTAGCCGTGCAGCGAGGTGAGCGGCGTGCGCAGGTCGTGCGAGATGTTGGCGAAGAGCTCGCGGCGCTGGCGGTCCTGCAAGCTGAGTTCGCGCCACTGCTCGGCGATGCGGCGCGTCATCTGCGCAAAGGCCTGCTGCAGCTGCGCGATCTCGTCGTCGGCGTGGCGCGGCGGCGCGGGCATGGGCGCTTCGCGCTCCAGCGCCGCGATGCCCTCGGCCTCGAAGCGCCGCACCGCCGCCGTCAGTTCGCGCAGCGGCCGGGTGATGAGGCGGAACGCCACCAGCCCGGCGATGAGCCCCAGCAGCGCCACCAAGGCCATCGACCACAGCGTGGTGCGCAGCACGGTGTCGGCCGAGAGGTTGGCGGCCAGCGCGTCGTGGTCTTCGCCTTGCAACACCACGTACACATAGCCGGCGTCGCGCCCGTCCATGCGCAGCGGCGCGGCGCTGAAGACCTTGGCACCGTCGACGCTGCGCGGATCGTCGCCCGCGATGGGCAGCCGCTCGCCGGCCAGCAGCCGGCGGATGGGGCCGAGCGCCACCTTGTCGCGCTTGAGGTGGCCGGGCGGCGCGGCCTGGGCCTCGATGCGGCCGTCGAGCCCCAGCACGTAGACCTCGACGCTGGGGTTGACGGTCATGAGCTTGTCGAACAGGTCTTTCACCGCCACCGGGTCGAGGCCACCGGGCTTCATGAGTTCGGTGTTCTGCGCGATGTGGGCCGCGAGCCCGAGCGACAGGCGCTGCGTCACCTCTTGCGCGTGCTGCGCGCCGGCGCGCATCTGCAGCCACGCCGAGGCGCCGCAGCAGGCCAGCAGCAGCACCGCGAAGGCGATCGACAGGCGCCGCGACAGCGTGGCCCAGGCCATCGTCATTGAAGCACCCTTGGCGCTTCGCGCCTTCCCGCCAGGCGGGAGCGAGCTTGCTTGGGGCGGCCCTGCGCGGCGCTCATACGTCACCCTTCGGTGCGGCGTCGTCCGCCGCGAGCTTGTAGCCGCGCCCCCACACCGTGAGGATGCGCCGCGGCGCGGCCGGGTCGGCCTCGACCTTGGTGCGCAGCCGGTTGATGTGCGTGTTGACCGTGTGCTCGTAGCCGTCGTGCTGGTAGCCCCAGACCTGGTTGAGCAGGTCGAGCCGCGAGAACACCTTGCCGGGATGGCGCGCAAAGAAATACAGCAGGTCGAACTCGCGCGGCGTGAGTTCGATGGGCTTGCCGTCGACGCGCACCTCGCGCGCCAGCGGCTCGATGTCGAGGTTGCCCAGCGTGAGGCTGCCCGACTCCAGCCGCGCGTTGCGCGCCAGCGCATCGGTGCGCCGCAGCAGCGCCTTCACGCGCGCCACCAGCTCCAGCACCGAGAAGGGCTTGGCCAGGTAGTCGTCGGCGCCCAGCTCCAGCCCGAGGATGCGGTGCACCTCGCTCGAGCGCGCGCTCACGATGATGATGGGCGTGTAGCGCGCCATGGCGCGGGCGCGGCGGCAGATTTCGAGGCCGTCGATGCCGGGCAGCATGAGGTCGAGCACCAGCGCGTCCCACTGGCCGCGCTCCAGCGCGCGCAGGCCGGCGTTGCCGTCGGCGGCGTGCTCGACCGCGTAGCCCTCGTCGCGCAGGTGCATGCGCAGCAGCTCGGCAATGTGGGCGTCGTCCTCGACGATCAGCACGCGTTTGGCGGTGTCCATGGCCGCGATTGTCCCGCGAGACGCCCCCCGGAGTTATCACGAATCTTTGAACTTTGCGTGATGAATCGGCGAGGGGGTGCGCCCAACAATCCGGCCCATGCAGACACGCGCCGCCCCCGACCACCGACCGATCCACCCGCTGTGGATGCGCGTCACGCACTGGCTCAATGCGCTGGCCGTGCTGGTGCTGGTGACCAGCGGCTGGCGCATCTACAACGCGGCGCCCTTCCTTGCCTTTCGCTTTCCGGCCTCGATCACGCTGGGCGGCTGGCTCGGCGGCGCGCTGCAGTGGCACTTCGCGGCGATGTGGCTGCTGGTGTTCAACGGGCTCGTCTACCTGGTGCTGAACCTGGCCAGCGGGCGCTTCGCGCGCAAGTTCTTCCCGCTCACGCCGGCCGGCCTCTGGCGCGATGCGCGGGCCGCGCTCGGCGGCAGGCTCTCGCATGCCGACCCGCGCCACTACAACCATGTGCAGAAGCTGGCCTACCTGTTCGTGATCGTCGACCTCGTCGCGATCGTGCTGTCGGGGCTGGTGCTGTGGAAGTCGGTGCAGTTTCCGCTGCTGCGCGAGCTGCTGGGCGGCTACGAAGCCGCGCGCCGCGTCCACTTCGTGGCGATGGCGGCCCTGGTGGCCTTCGTTGCCGTGCACCTCGTGATGGTGGCGCTCGTGCCCCGCACCCTGCTCACCATGCTGCGCGGTCGCGCGCCCCACACCCCATGAGCCTCTTTTTCAAACGCCCTCCCCTGGTCGGTGTCGACGGCGAGGCCGTGGTGCGCGAAGCCCGCGCCCTCATCGAGCGCCAGCTCGACGCGCCTTCGCGCCGTCTGTTCCTGCGCCGTTCGCTGACGCTGGGCGGGCTGTCGATGCTCACCGGCTGCAGCATCAGCGACGACAGCCACGTGGAAGCCGCGCTCGCGAAGGTCTCGCGCTTCAACGACGAGGTGCAGGGCTGGCTCTTCAGCCCGACGCGGCTGGCGCCGACCTACACCGAGGCCGAGATCACGCGCCCTTTTCCGTTCAACGCCTACTACGGCGAGGACGAGGTCCGCGAGGTCGAAGAAGCCACCTACCGCCTCGAAGTGGGCGGCATGGTCGCCGACAAGCGCCGCTGGACGCTCGCCGAGCTGCGCGCCCTGCCGCAGCAGGACCAGATCACGCGCCACATCTGCGTCGAAGGCTGGAGCGCCATCGGCAAATGGGGCGGCGTGCGCTTTGCCGATTTCCTGCGCCATGTGGGCGCGGACCTGAGCGCGAAGTACGTCGGCTTCCAGTGCGCGGACGACTACCACACCAGCATCGACATGCCCACCGCGCTGCACCCGCAGACGCTGCTGACGCTGAGCTACGACGGCCAGCCGCTGCCGCCGAAGTACGGCTTCCCGATGAAGCTGCGCATGCCGACCAAGCTTGGCTACAAGAACCCCAAGCACATCCAGGCGATGTACGTGACGAACACCTATCCCGGTGGCTACTGGGAAGACCAGGGCTACAACTGGTTCGGAGGGAGCTGAGCGGCTGCCGCAGCCGCTCGACTGCCGAAGAAAGCGCGAGGCCGAGTCTCCATCGGGGACCGCGCCGATCTTGACAACAAAACCCAACCTCAACTCAGGAAGACCGACATGAACAAGCTCACCGCCACCCTCCTCGCCACCTGCATGGCCTTCGCCGGCGCCTCGGCCTTGGCCGCGGACGACATGGCTAAAGACGGCATGAAGAAGGACAGCATGGCCAAGGACGGGATGAAGAAAGACGCCATGGGCAAGGACGCCATGAAGAAGGACGGCATGGCCAAAGATGGCATGAAGAAAGACGCCATGGCCAAGGACGAAATGAAGAAGGACGCGATGGGCAAGGACGAGATGAAGAAGTAAGCCGCCGTCTCCCCGGCCCCGCCGCCATTGACGGCCGGCGGGATCGGGATCACTGTCCCTTTCCTGCGCTCCCTACGAAAGACCGCCATGAAATCCTTCGCCATCGCCGCCGGCGCGCTTGCTGTCGCCGCCTTCGCCTGGCACGCAGCCCCTTCCTTTGCCGAGACCGCGCGCCGCGTGCCCGCGCCCACGGTCGACCTCACCGCACCCGCGGGCGCCACCACCGCCACCGCCGTGTTCGCAGGCGGCTGCTTCTGGGGCGTGCAGGGCGTGTTCCAGCGCGTCGAAGGCGTGAGCAATGCGCTCTCTGGCTACGCGGGCGGCGAGGCCCGCACCGCGCGCTACAACGAGGTCGGCTCCGGCCGCACCGGCCATGCCGAGGCCGTGCGCATCAGCTACGACCCGCGCAAGGTCAGCTACGGCAAGCTGCTGCAGATCTATTTCTCGGTGGCGCACAACCCGACCGAACTCAACCGCCAGGGCCCCGACACCGGCCCGCAGTACCGCTCCACCGTGTTCGCCGAAAACGCGGAGCAGGCCCGCATTGCCAACGCCTACATCGCCCAGCTCAACCAGGCCAAGACCTTCGGCAACAAGCCGCTGGCGACCACGGTCGAGGTGTCCAAGCCCTTCTATGCGGCCGAGGACTACCACCAGGACTACCTCACGCTGCACCCGAACCAGCCCTACATCGCGATCAACGACCTGCCGAAGATCGACGACCTGAAGAAGCTGTTCCCCGAAAGCTACAAGGCCACGCCGTCGCTGGTACGCGCGACGAAGGCCAGCTGATCAGCGATTGACGACGAGCGCGTTGCAACGCGCGGTGACGACCTTGCAGTCCTTCGCGTGCGCGGAGCACTCCGCCATCGCTTCCGCCTGCGCCGCGCTTTGCAGCTTGTTGGCCTTCATCGACAGCACGTTGCGGCCCATCACGACCACGCCGCAGCCTTCCTGCCAGGTCAGCGTCATGCTGCGGCAGCCGGTGGCGGTGCCGCCGTTGCCCACGCACTGGGCGATGGCGTTGTTTTCGGCATCGGCCTGGGTCGCCCGGTTGTCGACCCCGCCGAAGGCGCCCTTCGACTTGTCGATGACGTACGCGCCCCACTTGTAGGAGAAGGTGGGGTCGGGCGGCGGCGGCGCCAGGTACTCGTCGGGGTCGCTGTAGCGGCCCGTGCCGCCGGGCATCACAGGCACGGTGTCCCGGGGCGGCGGCCGGCTGTTGTGGGGCCAGCCCGGCGCGTTCGGTGGCGGGCATCCCGGCTGGCCCGGGCCGCTGCAGGCGAACGCCTGGCCGGACAGCACGCAGGCCGCGCCGAGCAGGAAAAGATGTCGCAACGAGGTGCTCATCGCAGCGAATGTAGCCGCCGCCCGGACCGCACAGGAGTGCCCTAAGTCACGCCCTGCCCCCTGCGAAACTCAAAGCAGCTTGGCTTGCTTCGCCTGCTCCGTCAGCTCTGCGCGGAAGTCCGGGTGCGCAATCGCGATCAGCTCCTGCGCGCGCTGCTTGGCCGACTTGCCGCGCAGCTGCGCCACGCCATGTTCGGTGACGACGTAGTTGATGTCGTTCTTGCTCGTGCTCACATGCGTGCCCGGCGACAGCGAGGGCACGATGCGCGAGATGGTGTCGTCCTTCGCTGTCGAAGGCAGCACGATGAAAGCCTTGCCGCCGCGCGAGCGGTTGGCCGCGCGCACGAAGTCCGACTGCCCGCCCGTGCCCGAGTACGGCGCGTGGCCCAGGCTCTCGGAGCCGCACTGGCCCAGCAGGTCGATCTGCATGGTGGCGTTGATGGCGATGAGGTTGTCGTTCAGCCCCGCCAGCGCCGGGTCGTTGGTGAAGTTCACCGGGTGCATCTCCAGCCCCGGGTTGCGGTCCATGAAGCGGTACAGCTTGCTGGAGCCCAGCGCGAAGGTCGCGACCGACTTGCCCGGCAGGTAGTTCTTGCGGCGGTTGGTGACCGCGCCGCTTTCCACCAGCGTGAGGATGCCGTCGCCGATCATCTCGGTGTGGATGCCCAGGTCGCGCTTGCCCGTGAGCTGCATCACCACCGCGTCGGGAATGCCCCCGTAGCCGATCTGCAAGGTGGCACCGTCGTCGATCAGGTCGGCCACGTGCTTGCCGATGGCTTCCTGCACCGGGCCGATCTTCGGCAGGCCGACCTCCATCACCGACTCGCTGCTCTCGACCAGCGCCGCCACCTGCGAGATGTGCACGTGGCAGTTGCCGTGCGCGTAGGGCACGTTGGGGTTCACCTCGAGCACGACCGCGCGCGCCTTCGCCACGGCGGCCATCGTGTAGTCGGGGCCCAGGCTCAGCGCGAAGTAGCCGTGCGCGTCCATCGGCGAGGCCATGCTGAACACCACGTCCGCCGCGATCTGCCCGCGCTCGATCTGCGCCGGGATCTCGGAGAAGTAGTTCGGAATGAAGTCGATCCAGCCTGCCTGCCCGCCCGCGCGCGTGGCGCCGCCGAAGAACAGCGCGACGTGGCGCACGTGCTCCACCGTCTCGGGGTCGATGTAGGCGTACTTGCGCATCGCCAGGATCTGCGCCACCTTCACGTCGCGGAAGTCGCGGCGCTGCTCGGACAAGGCCGTGAGCAGCGAGGGCGGCTCGCCGACGCCCGTGGGCACGATGATCATGTCGCCGTTGCGCACCTGGCGCACGGCATCGGCGGCGGAAACGCGCTTTTGCGCGTACAGGGTCTGGGCAGTCATGCCTGCCACTATGCCTTCTTTTCGCCGCCGCCGAACTCGCGGTGTACCCAGTCGCGCAGCACGTCCGTCGCGGGGCGGGTGGCGGCGCGCGGGCTGTAGACCAGGTCGTAGCGGTAGCTCTCCACCGACAACTCGAAGGGCTGCACCAGCAGGCCCGACGCCAGCTCGTCGGCCACGAGCGCCAGGCTCAGCAGGCCGACGCCCTGCCCCGCGACCGTGGCCTGCACCGCGTGGATCTCTTCGGTGAACGACAGGCCGGCCTGCGCCTCGACGTCGGTGCGGCCCGCGCGCGCGAGCCAGGTGCGCCACACGGGCGCCAGCGTTTCGTCGCGCCCCGCGCGGCCCCATTCGAAATGGATCAGCGAGACGCTCTTCAGGTCCTGCCGCGCCGCGACCGCCAGCGCGGGGCTGCAGACCGGCGCGTAGTGGTCCTGGAACAGCGGCTCGACGACCAGGTCGGCGTAGCGGCCGTTGCCGTAGCGGATCGCCGCATCGGCCTCGGTGTCGAGGTCGACGACCTGGTTGGTGGCGTCCAGCCGCAGCGTCCATTCGGGGTGCAGGTCGCGGAAGGTGCCCGCGCGCGGCGCCAGCCGCCGGGCCATGAAACCGACGGTGGACGACAGCGTGGCGATGCGCGTGCCCTTCAGGCGGCGCACGCCGTCGACGGCGCGCTCGAAGCTGTCGAAGCCGTCGCGCAGCGCGGGAAACAGCTGGTGCCCGGCGGCCGTCAGGTGCACCTGCCGCGTGCCGCGTTCGAACAGGCGCACCTCGAGCGTTTCCTCGAGCTGCTTGATCTGGTGGCTGACGGCGGTGGGCGTGACGTGCAGTTCGTCGGCGGCGGCCTTGAAGCTCAGCCGGCGGGCCGCGGCCTCGAACACGCGCAATGCGCCCAGGGGAGGAAGTCTTCGCATGCAGACAGATTAGCTTAACTCATCCATTGGCTGAAAAATCAGCCTTTGTCGGGCGCCCTCTTCATCCCTAAATTTCAGGGGTCGCGGGAAGAAACCACTTTCACGGCTGATCTGAAATTCACCATCAAAGGCACCTGTCATGCAACTCCAACCCAAGCAGATCCACACGCAACCCGACCCCTACGCCCCCTTCCTGCTGTCGCAGGCCATCCAGCTCGGCAACCTGGTCTTCGTGTCCGGCCAGGCCGCGATCGGCGACGACGGCGAGATCGTCGGCAAGGGCGACTTCGACCGCCAGGCCGAGCAGGCCTTCAAGAACCTCGACCGCGTGCTGAGAGCTGCAGGCACAACCCTGGGCAGCGTGGTCAAGGTGACGATCTTCCTGACCTCGATGCAGCACTTTCCGAAGATCGTCGAACTGCGCCGCCAGTGGTTCTCGGCGCCCTACCCGGCCGACACCATCGTCGAGGTCTCGGGCCTGTACTCGCCCGACGCGATGATCGAGATCGAGGCCATCGCCGTCGCGCCCGGAGACGCCCGATGAGCACGCCGCTGCTCGCGCCGGCGAAGCTGCACGGCCTGCAGCTGCCCAACCGGCTCGCCGTGGCGCCGATGACGCGCGTCAGCGCCTCGCCCGAGGGCCACGCCAACGGCACCATGGCCCGCTACTACGAGCGCTTTGCGCGGGGCGGCTTCGGCCTCGTCATCACCGAAGGCATCTACACCGACACGGCGTACGCGCAAGGCTATGCCCGCCAGCCCGGCCTCAGCGACGGCGAACAAGCCCGCGCGTGGCGCCCGGTGGTGAAGGCGATCCAGGGCGCGGGCGGGCGCGCCATCGCGCAGCTCATGCATGCGGGCGCGCTGTCGCAGTTCAACCGCTTTCGCGACCACACGGCGGGGCCGTCGGCCGTTCGCCCGCTGGGCACGCAGATGACGGCCTACCGCGGCGAAGGTGAATACCCGGTGCCCCGCGCGATGACCGATGCCGACATCGCCGAGGCGATTCGTGGCTTCGCCCGGGCCGCGCTGCTGGCGATGGAAGTGGCGGGCTTCGACGGCGTGGAGATCCACGGCGCGAACGGCTACCTGCTCGACCAGTTCCTGACCGGCCACACCAACACGCGCACCGACCGCTGGGGCGGCGCCCTCGCGCAGCGCGTGCAGCTCACGGTCGAGATGGCGCGCGCCGTGCGGCAGATGCTGGGCGCCTCGGCGCCGGTCGGCGTGCGCATCTCGCAAGGCAAGGTCAACGACTTCGGCCACAAGTGGCCGGAAACCGAAGCCGGTGCGGCGACAGTGTTCGGCGCGCTGGCGCACAGCGGCATCGACTACCTGCACGTCACCGAGTTCGAAGCCTGGCGCCCGGCCTTCGGCGATGCGGGACCGAACCTGCTGCAGCTCGCGCGCCGCCACGCGCCCGGCCTAGCGATCGTCGCCAATGGCAGCCTGCACGACCCGGGGCGCGCCGAGGCGGCGCTCGCGGACGGCGCCGACTTCGTGGCGCTGGGACGCGGCGCGCTGTCGAACCCCGACTGGCCGAAGCGGCTGAAGGAAGGCCGCACGCTCGCCGCTTTCGACCCGGCATTGCTGTCGCCCGTGGGGGACATCAAGCCGGCGGAGCAGCACCGCTAGATGATGTTTTTCTCGCGCAGCGGCCGGTTCTCGAGGATGCGCGCGAACGACAGCGGCGACAGGTCGAGGCTGCGGTAGCCGCCGAAGCGGATCAGCTCCGCGATGCCGCGCCCCGCCGCCGGGCACTGCTGCAGCCCGTGGCCCGAGAAGCCGTTCACGAAGTAGAGGTTGTCGCAGTCGGGATGCTGGCCGAGGATCGCGTTGTGGTCGAACACGTTCATCTCGTAGTAGCCGGCCCAGGCGCCCGTCATGCGGACGGCTTCGAAGGCCGGGATGCGTTCGGCCAGCGCCGGCCAGATGAAGTTTTCGAAGGCCTCGTGGTCGACTTCGAGCGGCGCGTCGTCGGGGTCCCGGTCTTCGGGCGGGGCAAAGCCGCAGATGAACTGGCGCCCTTCGGGCCGCAGCCAGATGCCCGAGGTGTCGATGACCAGCGGGCAACCCGGCAAGGTGCTCGGGCATGAAAAGCTGAACACGCTGCGCCGTCGCCCGCGCACCGGCAGCGCGATACCGGCCCACTGCGCGACCGGTGCCGCCCACGCGCCCGCCGCGTTGACGACGATGTCCGCGCGCAGCATGTCGCCCCGGTCGATCTGCACGCCGGTGACGCGGCGGCCCTCGCGCTGCAGGCCCGTCGCCTGCGCCTGCACATAGCGCACGCCTTGCGACACCGCCTTCTTGCGAAAGGCCTGCAGCAGGCTGTAGCCGTCGTACCAGCCCTCGCCCGAGAGGCCGAGCGATGCGAGCGCGATGCCCTCGGTCGAGAGCCACGGGAAGCGCGCCTTCAGTTCCTCGGGCGTCAACAGCGCCACGTCCACCGCATGCGCCTTCTGCGTCGCGTGGTTCTCGCGCAGCACGTCGACACCCGCCGGCGAGGCCAGGTACAGGTAGCCGGGTTCCGTCAGTCCGATGTCCGGCATGTCGTCGCCCACGCGCAGGGTCTCGCCCAACGTGCGGAAAAACTCGATGCCATAGAGCGACATCTCGATGTTGATGGCGGTGGAGAACTGCTGCCGGATCGAGCTGGCCGACAGCGCCGACGAGGCCTGGCGGTACGAGAAGTCGCGCTCCACCACCGTGATGTCGAAGGCCTCGCCTGCCGGGTCGGCGCCCAGGAAGTACGCGATGGCCGAGCCGATGGCCCCGCCGCCGATGATCGCCACACGCCGCATGTGATGCCTTTCCGTGTCTTCGATGTGCGGGCCCGGGCCGTTGCCCGGGCCGCGCAAGCTCCCGCCAGAATAGCGCGATGAGAAAAGACATTCCCAACCTCGGCGCGCTGCAGGCCTTCGAGGCCTCGGCGCGCCTGGGGAGCTTCACCCGCGCGGCGACCGAGCTGGCGCTCACCCAAAGCGCGGTCGGGCGCCAGGTGGCGACGCTGGAGCAGCGCCTGGGCGTGCCGCTGTTCTCGCGCGTGCGCAAGCGGCTCACGCTCACAGACGTGGGCCGCGAGTACGCCGCGCGCATCCGCCGCCACCTCGACCAGATCCGCCGCGACACTCTGGAGATCAGCGCCGGCCACGAGATGGGCTTCGTGCTCGAACTGGCCGTGGTGCCGACCTTCGCCACGCAATGGCTCATTCCGCGGTTGCCCGACTTCAGCCGGCTGCACCCGAACATCACGGTGAACCTGTCGGCGCGCTCGCAGCCCTTCTCGTTCCAGGAAAACGCGTACGACGCGGCGATCTACTTTGGCGACCAGTTCTGGCCGAACACACGCGGCGGGCTGATCTTTTCCGAAGGCGAGATGGTGCCCATCTGCAGCCCCGCGTTCCGCGACGCGCACGCCCGGTGGGACGAAGCCGGCTTCGAGCGCTGCCGCCACGTGCACCTGAGCACCCGCGCCCATGCGTGGCGCGACTGGTACGCGCAGCAGGAATGGGAGTACACGGTGCATGCCTCGCGCGGGCCGCGCTACGAGCTGTTCACCATGGTGGTGGCCGCCGCGGCGGCGGGCATGGGCGTGGGGCTGGCGCCGCGCATCCTGGTCGAGCAGGAGCTGCGCACCGGTGAACTCGTGATCCCGGTGGACCGGCACCTGGACGTGCACCAGGGCTACTACTTCGCGTACCCCGAAGGCCGTCCGGCCTCCGGGGCGCTGGAGCAGTTCAAGCAGTGGGTGCTGGGGCTGACACCCGACTGAACCCGGTCAGACCGGGTTCGGGTTGCGTTCCTTGAAGCCCTGCTGGTGCCAGTACGGGTAGGTGCGCGTCGTCGCACTGGCCGCGTCGAGCTCGGCCACCTGCGCGGGCGTGAGGTTCCAGCCCACCGCGCCGAGGTTCTGGCGCAGCTGCGCCTCGTCGCGCGCGCCAACCACCACGCTGGACACCGTCGGGCGTTGCAGCAGCCAGTTGAGCGCGACCTGCGGCACCGTCTTGCCGACCTCGGCGCCCACTTTTTCGAGTGCCTCGACCACGCGGTACAGCAGCTCGTCGGGCACGGGCGGGCCCATGTCGGCCGTCACGTGCAGGCGGCTGTTGGCGGGCAGCGGCTGGCCGCGGCGGATCTTGCCCGTGAGCCGGCCCCAGCCGAGCGGGCTCCAGACCACCGCGCCCACGCCCTGGTCTTGCGCCAGCGGCATCAGCTCCCACTCGTACTCGCGCCCGACCAGGGAGTAGTACGCCTGGTGCGCCACATAGCGCGCATAGCCGCGCTGCTCGGACACCGCCAGCGACTTCATGAGGTGCCACCCCGAGAAGTTCGACGCGCCCACATAGCGCAGCTTGCCCGCGCGCACGAGGTCGTCGAGCGTGGACAGCGTTTCTTCGACCGGCGTGCTGGCGTCGAAGCCGTGCAGCTGGAACAGGTCGATGTAGTCGGTGCCCAGCCGCTTCAGCGACGCATCGACCGCCTGCACGAGGTGATGGCGCGACGAGCCCACGTCGTTCGGGCCCTCGCCGCTGCGGAAGGTGGCCTTGGTCGAGATCAGCAGCCGGTCGCGCGGCCGGCCCTTGATCGCCTCGCCCAACACCGATTCGGCGGCGCCGCCCGAGTAGATGTCGGCGCTGTCGAACATGTTCACGCCAGCGTCCATGCAGATGTCGATGAGCGTGCGCGCCTCGGCCACGTCGGTGCTGCCCCAGGCGCTGAAAAACTCGCCCTTGCCGCCGAAGGTGCCGGTGCCGAAGCTCAGCACGGGGACCTTGAGGCCTGATTTGCCCAGATGACGGTATTCCAAAGTTCTACTCCTTGAATCGAACGAACAGACGAACCAGATGAATGACGCGGCCATTGTTGGCCGCCGCGCAGAACCCCGTCGCGCGTCGGGCTTTGCGGTGCTTCGGCTCGCTACGATCGAACGATGCAGATCTCGATCGAAAACCCGAACCAGCCCGACGTCATCCAGCTCATCGACGACCTCGATGCGTACCAGAAGCCGCTGTACCCGCCCGAGAGCCATTACGGCATCGACATCGCCGCGCTGTCGGCCGCGCATGTGCTGTTCGCCGTCGCGCGCGACGCGGCCGGCACGGCCATCGGCTGCGGCGCCGTCGTCATGAACCCCGGCTACGGCGAACTCAAGCGCATGTACGTGCGCCCGCAGAACCGCGGGCAAGGCGTCGCGGCGAAGGTGCTGGGCTTTCTCGAAGCCGAGGCGGCGGCACGCGGATGCGCGATGTTCCGGTTGGAGACGGGCGTGAGCCAGCCCGAGGCGCTGGCCTTCTATGCGCGTGCGGGGTATGCGCGGCGCGAGCGCTTCGGGGACTATCCGGACGATCCGTTGAGTGTGTTTGAAGCGCGCCGCGATAAATGAGCGCTCCGCGGCGAGATAAATGGGTGGTGGCGCTTCTTGCGCCGTGGGAAAAGGAATTACGTGTGGCGAAAGTCTAGCGCCGATGAGCGCCTACTCCTGCCCCACCGCTTCCGCGAACACTGCCCTCCAGGACCACATCTGAGCCTTCCCGTGCCAGTGGTTCGCGAGTTCATAGGTGATGCGGACCTTGCCGCGGTCTCCAGCGTCGACCACGACCTTGGCTTCGGGCGGCTGGCCGCGGCCTGGCGGCGGCAGGCTCCGCGAGCCATTGCCGATCACGTCGCCGGGAATCTTGGCCAGGATGCCGTTGTCTTTGAGGAAAGTCACACCAACGGTCCCCAACTGACCTGTCGGAGGATCCGCAGCCCGGACGAAGTGAGAAGCTCGCGTGTGCCGCCCGGCCTTCCACCCCAGTACATATTGCCGACGTCCTCGACGGTCTGTAGAAAAGCGTGTTCTGGATTCGACGAGTAGCACCGGGTGACCAGGTCAAAGTCCCCGACGTGAGATGGAGCGCTGCTGTCCACTAACTCCACCTCGTACAGAACATTGAACACGCCTCCGAGCTTCTGCCTCGTGGTCAGAGCTGATGCAGATGCGATATCGAGAAAAGCAAAGCAACTGCTCAAGCGGCTGGGCAGTTCGGGAAAATCGCGCGCCCGCTTGGCCTCCAACGCGAGTTCCGCCGCGATCTTCCAGCCGTTGAAGCCGCCGTCATTGCGGTAGACGCTGATCATTCGCCCATAGTTACCAGGCTCGAGGATGCTCCCCGGACGAAGGAGCACTGAGTTGGCGTGATAGTAGGTGGTCATGTCGCCATTCTCTCCGCCCGGTGTGCCCCGAGGCCTCAGAACAGACCGGCCGGCTCCATATCACGGTCCCAGCTGTAGATGATCAGCTCCTGGCGCTCGGCCCGATTGGCGCCGCCGCCCACCGTGTAGTCGATGGCCAGGCTCTCCATGCCGAAGCCCTCGAAGCACCGCCGAATATCTGGGTGGTCGTTGAGGCTGATGATCGCCTTGCCCTTGAGCTGGCGCAGCTTGGCGGCCATCAGCTCGTACTGCTCCCACGGGAAAGGCACGCCGTAGCCCTCGGTCTGCCAATACGGCGGGTCCATGTAGAACAGCGTGTGCGGCCGGTCGTAGCGGTCCAGGCAGGCGGCCCAGTCGAGTTGCTCGATGTATGCGCTGGCCAGGCGCAAATGAGCGGCCGACAGGTTCTCCTCGATGCGCAGCAGGTTGATCGCCGGCGCCGTGGTGGCCGTGCCCCAGGTCTGCCCGTCGACGCGGCCACCGAAGGCCTGCTGCTGCAGGTAGAAGAAGCGCGCGGCGCGCTGGACGTCCGTGAGTACTTCGGGCGGCGTGTCCTGCGTCCACTTGAAGATCTGCCGGCTCGACAGCGCGTACTTGAACTGGCGCACGAACTCTTCCAGGTGGTGCTTCACGACCCGGTACAGGTTGACCAGGTCGCCATTCACGTCGTTGATCACCTCGACCTCGGCTGGGTGGCGCAGGAAGTACAGCGCCGCGCCGCCGGCGAACACCTCGACGTAGCAGGTGTGCGGTGGAAACCGGCCGAGCAGCAGGTCAGCCAGGCGGCGTTTGCCGCCGAGCCAGGGAATGATGGGGACGGATTGCATGAGACGCTCCTTCGATTGAAGGGCGCTCTGGGCGCTCGGGGGTGGGGCTCTCGGCCCTCAGGGTGTTCATCGCGCTGCAGCGCGGGCATTTGATGACCAGCCAGCGGTAGCTGCCGGTCCCGAGCTTGCGGCCGCATGCGCCGCATCGGATCTCGTCTTGTTCCATTTGCAAGCCTGTTTTCTGTCAGGAAAAGTTTGGTAGGCTCGGCGCGCTCTCGCGAGAGTGGGCGGGCCTTGCCGGCTTGCAGGCTCGTTCTGCATGTGGGGGCCTGGAGAGGTGTTGACGCACCCGACCAGGTCGCCCGTTCTTTTTTCACATCGTCAGGGTGAGCGTGTCTCCCATCACCTTGACCGGCGTGCCGGCCGTCGCCGGCAGCACCTGCACCAAGATCTCGGTGCCTGGCGCGTAGGCCGGCAGCAGCAACTCGGTGCCTGACACCGTGAGGTAGCCCTGCACCGGCACCTGGGCGACCGGGCCGCCGTTGACGCTCACCATGACGGTCGCGCCATGCGCTGCTTCCAACTCCCAGGTCAGCAGGGTGCCGCCCTCGGGCGCTGGCGCGGCGCCGAGGTTGTATGCCCTGGCCACGAGCTGCTCGCCGCTGGCGGGCTCTGCAGGGCTTCCGACGCCGTATTCGAGCGGGTAGTAGGCCTCGTACTCGTCTCGGGCCGTGATGCGCACGCGGCGCGCTCCTGAAGGCTCCATGGCGATGATGCGGGCCCGCTTGCCGGGCGTGGGCGTCGGCCCTGCGAAAAACGTGTAGTCGATCGGCTGAGAGGCGTTCACCCAGTGATCGCTCAGCGGGTTCTGCGTCGTGACGGTCAGGAAGGCCGGCGCGTTGACCAACGGCCAGGCGCCCGGCACCACCTGCAGCGTCCGGCTGGCGGCCGCCGGCGGGACGCATTCGACTGAGAAGAACGCACCGCCGGGCTTCCGGATCCAGAGGTACAGCGTGTCGGCGTCGGTCGGGTTGTCGACCTCGGCCGACAAGGTCACCGAGGTGATGAAACCGCCCGCGGCCGCCATCTCGACCAGACGGCCGCTGTGGGCCCAGGCGGTGAGATCGTGTGCCAGGTGCACGACGTCGCCACGTTGCACCGTCATGCCCAGGATGTTGGTCTCCCACTTGATGATGCGGCGCTGGTAATGCCGCGCGGCCGCCAGCAGGTTGACCAGGCGCTGCGCCTGTGCCTGCGACATCGAGTAGGCCGCCTGCCCGCTGCTCTGGTTGACCGGGATGGCCACGCCCGGCACCTTGGCGGAAACCGCGTCGCCCTCGTAGTCCGCGTCCGAGCGGGTGTAGTTGACGACGTACTCGTCGACGGTGTTGTCGGTCGAGTACTGCACCTCGAAGCTGCCGGCCACGATGTTGCTCATGCCGAACGCCGCCACGACGGGCTGGCCAGCGGCTTCCCAGACAACCGACAGCTTGCCCGGCGCCCAGGTCTTCGTCGCTCGGCCCGCGGCTGCGATGTCGTCGAGCACGTCGCCGGCCGGTCGCGCGCCGGTGATGGCCATGCGGCATTCCAGACCCGCTGCAGCACAGAACTGCCCCCACGCCACGATGGCGGCGTAGTCGATCCGTTCGTTGGGCAACCCGGCACCGAAGAGGCGCGGGCCGTTGCCGATCGCGGGCTGGTCGAGCCAACCGGCCAGGCCGAGGTGACCTGGCGCGGCGGTGGGATTCAGGAACCCACCGCGGGCGTAGTACAGGAACAGCCAGGCCGGGTTGACCGTCGTGCCCCACACCCATGCGCCCGACCCGACACCGGGCATCGCGCCGCTCCACGGCGCGCCGCTGTCCCAGCGCCAGTGCTTCGCCTGCACGAACGCCGAGAGACGGTCGATGCGCCCGTTGAGCTGGCCCGTGGCCTTGATCATTACGCCCATGCGCCGCTGGGCCGGATAGAGCGCCTCGGCATCTCGGAAGAACTTGACCCGGGTGAACTCGAACTCGGAAATCAGCGATGCATCGGTGGCGTCGGGCAGGTTTCGGCGCACGCGCACCGCGTTTGCCGGCACGCCCAGCATGGCGGTCAAGGTCCGTCGCACCGGCACCGTCGATCCGTTGGAGATCACGAAGGGGCTGTAGGGCATCGGCGTCCATGCGCCGGAGGCCGCGTTTCGATACTCCGCGTCGAATGAGCAGAACGCACCAGCCATGCCCCGGTCGGACTGCAGAAAGAGCCGCCCCGTGATGTCGATCTGGATGAACCGGCACGGCGTGGACGCTGCGCGCTCCACCCAGCCAAAGTTCTCGATCAGAGGATGGTTCTCGACCTTACCGCCGTCGACGAGCTGGACGTTGTCGGGATAGCTGTTGCCAGGCCAGCCTTCGCTGGTGTAGCCGAGCAGCTGCGTGCGATCGCCCTGGCCCGCCGGCACCGCGCTGTCGTGGCGTTCCACCGCGTTGTAGTGGAAGACCGGCGTGGCGCCAATGCGCAGGTCGCTGATGGACAGATCCCCGAAGCCGAAGTTGAAGATGCTGACCAGGCGTTCGGTGTTGTAGATCAGTGTGTACCCGTAGCGCCAGATGACCGGGATCGACGGCAGCGGTGACATCGGGCGCCAGTCGAACGGCCCGGCCATGCCCGATGTCCAGATCTCGTAGGTGGTGACCTCGATCGTGGGCGGCACTGGGAACGGCGCAGGCGGGTTCTCGGTGTATCTGATGATGAAAGTGTGGGGGCGCGTGACTGGTCCGCTCTCCGGGTTGCCCACCTGCACTGGCATCGTGTAGTTGCGCACCTGGTTGTCGCCGAAGTAGTACTGGTTGGTGGCTTCACCCGGTCCGATGTAGGTCCATGGCGGGCTCGCCGAAGGCGGCCCAAGCGGGTCGCCAGCATGCTCGGGCTCCTCGGGCGGAATGAACTCGAAAGGTGGCGGCGACAGGTTCGTCGTCGCCGGCGTCGTGTTGACTATCTCGGTGGCCGTCGTCGGGTCGGGCACGAACTCGGAGAACGGCCGGCTTGCGTAGTCCGGGAAAAAGCGGTGCTCGCCCAGGATCAGGGGCAGCGGCTCATAGGCGCGCAGGCTGTTGGCACCGCCCTCGACGCCGTAGGAAGACGGCGTGAATTCGTTGCTCTTGCTCGGGCCGCTTTTCTTGGTGAGCGATGACAGCAGCGCGCTGATGGCCAGCGCGATCGCAGCGTTGACCACGAACGTCGTGACGGTACCGATGGCCAGGGCCGTGGTGATCGATGCGCCCTTTCCCCAGGCCGCGCCCGCGGCGACCGCGCCGGCCTCGACCCCGCGTGCGAGCTGGCGCAGCACGAGCACGTCGTCACGGCGCACCCGCTTGCGTCGCCAGCGCCGACGCGCCAGGTCCGCACCGTTGAGGTTCGCCTGCAGCGGCGTGCCCTGCAGCGCCAGGCGCCGCACCAGGCTGTCGACGGTATCAGTGCCTGTGAGCAACACGCTGCGCACGTGGCGCTCGCCTGCCAGGCGCAAAGGGTTCGGACACCAGATCACGTCGACGGCGCCATGCGCCTTAATCGAGCCACGCATAGAAGCCTTGGATTCGGTGTGTCTGGGCGACACGGGTCAGAGGGAACAGCACGCTCTCGCCGAACGCAGAGTCGCTGTGCAGCACGTAGGGCTGGTCGATGACGCAATACAAGCCCACGTGCGCCATGCGGCCGCGGGAGAACATGAGCACGCCGCAGCCGTCATAGGGCTCGTCGATCGGGCGGGCGAAGTCTGCGCAGTGCCTGGTGATCAGTCCGGCGCGGTGGAACACGTCGAGGCGCTCCTTGCGGGGGAAATGCACCGCGCGGCCAAGCTGCTCGCGCAGCACGAGCTCGACCAGCTCGGCGCAGTCCAGTCGGGCATGCGGAATGCCGATGTAGCCGGCGGACCAATGCGCGGCCATCAGAAGAGCCCGGGCGCCGTCTCGGGACGATAGAGGTAGGCGGTGCCGGCCTTGTTGAGCACGTCGTCGAAGCCCAGCTGACCCGAAACCGAGCGCGTGTCGACCTTGACGTTGTTCAGGTCGAGCACCAGGTCTTCCTCGACGAAGTTCGGGTTGCTGCGCAGGATCTGCAGCACGCGCATCGTCGCGCCGCGGCCGCCATGCGTGCGCTCGAAGAAAGCGCCGATCGCGCCGCCGGCATTGGCGATGCGCAACGTCGCCTTCGGCGTGGTCTTGTCGTTGTCGTCGGGCGGCACCAGGCCGAACTGCGCGGCGATGTAGTTCTTTCCGTTGGACAGCACGTCCTGGACGTCGTTGACCAGGCGCACGGGCTCGGGCAGCAGCGCATGGCGCAGCTCCAAGAGGAAGAGCGGCGACTCGGACGCCGAGACGGCCTGCGCCGCCTCGTGGAATCGGGAGGACTTGGTGCGGGCCATCAGGCGTAGTACTCCAGCGAGAAAGCAGCGGTCCATTCGTCCAAGCGCGTGGTGAGTGGCTTGTAGACCACCGTGCCATTGACGATGCGCGCGCGGCGCAGCGTGGCACCGGTGTAGTCGGCCACGTCAGGCCAGACGAAGTGCAGCGCGCCCTGGCGCAGATCCTGGCGCCGCCACGCCTCGAATGCATCCTTGTCAGCCGCGCTGGCCAGGCGGTATGTCAGTGGGATCTCGTAGCGGGCGAGCGACTGCTTGGGCGCCTGTTGGATGAACCCGTCGTCCATCTCGATGCGCTCGACGCCCGACGCCGGCGCGACCTGGTAGCCGTCCAGCATGAACTGGGCATAGGCCGGGAAAGTCGTGAACGCCATGTCAGCCGCTCCGGTTCATCGCTTGCTGCATGCCACGGACGATGGGCCCGCCGTTCTGCGCGTCTTCCAGCATCAGGTTCACCAGCATCTCTTTTCCATTCCAGGTGGCGCTGTTGTCCGCAATGCGCTGCGGCGTGCCGTTGTTGTTCAGGGTGACTGACATCGGGACCGGGCCGACCGGCATCGCACCGCCAGCCGGGCCCACGGATCCACCCGTGGCGAAGCGCGCCCGCTGGTGCGCCTGCACCAGGCCGCCAAAGGCGAAGCCTGGGCGGGGAAACTGCAGCTTGCGCACGGCCTCCATGAAGCCCACGCCGTAGTGCCGAACAGCCTTGTCGGGCTGGATGAACTCGTTGTTCGAGACGGCGATCGGGCGGCGGCCGTCGACGATTGCCGGAATGCTGTCGCTGGTGCCGGTGCCAGGGCCCTTGATATGGCCGCCTTCGCTGAATCCGAAGAAGCTCCCGAACAGCGTGCCGATCGCCCCGAACAGGTTGGAGCTGGAACCGTTGCTGCTGCCGCTGCTGGTTGAGGCATCGGGTTTGAATTGGCTGGTCAGCGCCTTCTTGACCCCGCTGCTCAAGATGTCGCCGACGACCTGCTTGAGCGTGTTCTTGAGCACCTCTCGCATGTTCTTGAAGTTGGTCACCGCCTGGCCCGCCGCGTTCGCGAGCCCATCGATGGCGGTGCTGCGCGCCTGAGTGCCGAAGCTCACGACTTCCGGCGTCGCCGCTCGCACTGTGTTCTGCAGTTGGCCGATGCTGACGTTCATGGCGTCGATCGCGGCCGCGGCCTCTACCGGCATCGCATCACGCATTGCGCGCAGCTGCTCGACGATCGCCTGCAGCGCCGGCGCCTGGCGCTCGCGCATGGCCGCTACCCGGCCCTCGGCCTCGATGCTGCTGATGGCGCCGGTCTGCTGCAACACCTGTACGGCTTGCTCCTGGACCGCGAGAGCGTTCTGCAGGCGCTGGGCCTCGGCCAGCTTGGCGTTGAACTCGCCCTGTGCCGTGCCTGCCGCCACCAGCATGTCGATCCGGGCCCGGCCATTGGCTTGTTCGAACTCGGTACCGGCGCGGCCCGCGGCCTCGTAGTCGCCCTGAAACTGGGCCTTGAGCTGCGCCTGCAGCGCGTCGCGATCAAACGTGCCGGTGAGAGTCGCCACGTCAACGCGGATCTTCGCGGTGATTGCGCCGAGGGTCCGCTCCTGCTCGGTCTTCCAGATCCCGAGCTTGCGCGACTGCTCTGTGAGGTTCGCGTCGACCAGGCTGATCTGTGCCGCGACCTCCACGCGCCGCTGACGCAACGGGCCACTCTCGGCCGAGTTCTTCGCCTTCGCCAGCGCTGCGTCGATCTCACGCAGATCGGCCTGCAGGACTTCGCGCTGCGCGGCGCTCTCGGTACGCATCTGCGCCAGGCGTGCCTGGTAGGCATCCTCGATCGAGACATTCCCGTCGTTCAGTGCCTGGACGATGATCGCGTCGCCGGTACGGATGTTCGCCTGCAGCGCGCCGAAGTTCGCCTTCAGCTCGGCCATGGAGACCGCGACCTCAGCGCTGGCCGTGCGGAAGGCGCTGGGCGCACCGCCGCCGCCCTTGCTCATGATCTCCTTGCGGATCGCGGCTTCCTGGGCGGCCACGGTCTTCGCGTCAAGCGGCGCCATGCCGTCGCTGACGCGCCCGGCGTTGATCTTCTTGTTGTTCTCCCGGTAGGTGGTCAGCGCCTTGTTGATCTGCTCGTTCTTGGTCAACGCCTTGTCGGCCCAACGATCGTTCGCCTTCTCGGCTTCGTTGTATTCGCGGCGCACCTTCGCCACTTCGCCCTGGGTGCGGGCGAGGGAAGCCTGTTCGTCCTTGTCTTCCTGGAGGTTGCGCAGATGCTCACGCGCGGCGGTCAATGGCCCGTCAACGTCGCCAGCAGCCAGGCCCCGGCCGCGGCGATTGGCAAGGTTCTGTGCCAGCCGATCGACGGTCTTCTTCTGCGCCTCGATCTGCGCGTCGAGCGTGTCCTGGCGGCCGATGCTGAGCATCTTGTCCCAGGCCCAGCCGGCCGCCTCGCCCACGGCACGCCACATGCGCTGCAGGCTCCCGAGGTTCGCCTCGAGCTGCGGCGTGCGGCCGTTGATCATTTCGAAGTAGGCCTGCTGCGCCACCACCGCGGCCTCGGCCGTGCGGCCCTGTTCTTCCAGGGCCTTGATGTGGTCCCGCGTCGCCGGCGTCAGGTAGTTGAGCGACTCGGTGAGCTTCAGGCTGGCCTGCAGCGGTGCCTTGCCCAGCTCAATGAAAGCAGCAGCCGTCTTTTCGGCCGCCTGGCCGCCGGCGCGCTCCATTTGCTGAGCGGCCAAAGTGAAGCGCTCGATGTCTCCGGCTGCAACGCGACCCGAGCCGGCGATCGCGGTCAGCGTCGCTGCAGCGGCGGACTGCGTGCCGACGACGTCGCTGATGCGCGCAGCCATGTCGCCGAGCTTGCCCGCCGTGGTGCCGGCAGCGTTGCCGGACATGATCAGCGCTTCGTTGTACGCAGGTGCCTCCTGTGCGCCCTTGAAAGCGGCCAAGGCGACCGCAGCGACGGCCCCGGCCAGGCCGAAGGCGGCGACCCGCGCGAGCGTGAAGAGACTGGCGATCTGCTTAGCCGCGGGCCCGATGCCGCCGAAGCTGTCCTTGATCTGCCCGCCCTGCTGGATGAGCACCAGCCATGCAGGCATGCCGCTGGCCAGGCTCGTGGTGATGTCCGTGATCTGCGCCGGGAGCATGCGCATCGCGGCGGCCGTCTGCGCCGCCGATACACCGCCACGCTGCACGACGTCGTTGTGGGCGCCCCAGCGAGCCGTTGCGGCGGCCATCAGCGTCGCGTAGCGCTCCTGGGTGAGCGATCCGCTGGCCAGCGCCGCATTGAGCGTTCCCTGCGCTGCAGCGAGCTTCTCGGCCGCCGGTGCGGCGCTCTGTAGCGCGGCCATGAGGCGCCGCAATGCGGCCGCGTCTTCGTCGACCCTGGGTGCAATGGGCGTGGGCACCGGTAGCGGTGCAGGAACGGGCGGTGGCGGTGCAGGTGCTGCAGGCGGAGCGGCGCCTGGCGCTGCGCTGCCGCTGAGCGCGCCAGCGGCCTGCTTGCCGACCGAGCTGAGCCCTGAACCTGTCTTGTTCCCCGCCTTGTCGAGGTTCTGCAGGTCGGTGGTGAGGCCCTGGACCGCCTTGCGGGCTTCGTCCAGGAACGCACGGATGCGCAGGCCGACTTCGAGTTCCTGGTTCACCGTGCCCCCTTAAATGCCAACGCCGTGCGCAAGGCACGGCGTGTTCGGAGAGTCGGTGAATCGCGTCATGCGGGCAATGTGCCGCGCGCGCGCGAGGGGAGCTAAATAAAACCTTTTAGATTGTCGTGTCCGATGTCAGCCCAACGAGCCGCCGAGCGCGACGGCGGCATGGGCTGCTTCGTGTTCCATGCGCCTGGTGTCCTGCTCGCCGATCGCGGTCAGGTAGGCGCGGAGCTGGGCAAGGGTGTAGCGCCGGATATCGTTCTGGCTGTGTCCGGCCCCAACAAGCTGCTGAGCAATTCCGAACCAATCGACTTCATCCGGTCCGAGGTCTGCACCAGCCTCGGCAGGGTCTGGAAAAAAAAATCCGCGTTCACCTCCATCACCACCGCCAGCGCCTCGCCGACCATGACGATCGGCATCTGGGCCACGTCAGCGGCTTGGAGGCGTCGCGGCTCGGCCGCTTGGTCTGCCGGTGCCGCCCCGAGCGGCGCCGCCGGCAGCGCGAGGCAGCCGGCGATGGTGCGATCGAGTGCCAGGCGCTCAGGCGAGTCCTTCTTGAGCGCACGCAGCGAGTCGAGTTCGAAGGTGGCCCAGTTCAAGGTCTGCAGCCAGGCGCCCAGCTCGAGCGCGTCATCGAACTGGTCGTAACCCACCTTGTAGACCAGGAACGGAACTTCACCGATCGGCTTTTCGGTGGGCTTGTTGAAGAGGTTGCGTAGCGTCATGTCACTCCAGTCAGATTGAAAATTGGTCCTCACGCGAGAACCTGGGAAACGGTCGGATCGCCTCAGGCGCTGAAGGCGTACTTCAGCGTCGAGTACTCGTAGCCGGCGATGTTTCGGTAGCCGCGATCGCCGGGATGGACGCCGTTGTTCTGCACCCGGGCACCACCTGCCACCTCGACGTAGGCCAGCGCTGCAGCGCCGGTCCCCGAGGACTTGGTGATCACCGCGATCTCTGGGGCTGACGCACCTGCGATTGACGCCCTCATCTCGATCTGCGCGCCGTACCGTGCCGGAATGGTCACGTGCTTGGTCCCGTCCTCATCCAGCGGCAGCGTCTGCGCGGCCTTCGTCACCGCCGAGGTGACCCCAACGACCGTCCAGGTGCTGCTGGAAATCACATAGGTAGCCCCGACTGTCGGGATCTCGGCCGCCAGCAGGTCCACGGACCGGAAAACGAGCGTCTGCTGGAGGTTGGTAGGCGTGCGCGCCGCCACCGACATATCGTTGACCGTGTCGAGCGCCACGTTGGACGCCATGAGGTAGACCCGGTTGGCCTCCTGCCCTGCGTACTTCGCGATGAGCTGGCGGCTCCAGATGAGGATGTTCCGCTTGAAGCGGTCGCGCGTCTGGCCCGAGTTGTAGTTGATGCCGAAGGAGTCTTGGTCGTGTGACGGCGGCGACGGCAGGCGCAGGAAGATCTTGGTGTTGGCGTTGGACGCCTTGATCGAGGCGATGAGGGTGTCCAGCTGGGCAAATCGGCTGTCTGCCAGTGACGAGGCCGCAGCGTCCGAAGCCTGACCAAACACGTCATTGATGCCAAGGCTGATCACCACGGCATGCATCGCCGGATAGCCCTTGTCGATCAGGTACTGCGCAAAGTTCACGACGCCGCTGATCCAGAACGGATTGCCGCTCAAGGTGATCGAAGAGCCGTAGGTGATCGACACGTCGCCCGGCGTGGCGCCTACCTTGGTCAGGACACCAGAGGCCGCAGGCGTATCAGGGCCGCTGTCGATGGAACAGATGACCGTGCCGTTCCCGCTGCCATCGAGCGCAACCTCTTGAACCAGGTAGGTCGTTGCCCCCTGGGTGTACTTCGTGGAATTGATGGCGGGCGGCGTCACCACTCCCGTGACACCAAAGCTGCGATACACGCGGCCGGCCGTCGTGTAGTCGGGGATGCTCCAGCCACCTCGGCCCTCGTGGCGATTTGCGCCGGTGCCGCGCGTGCCGTAGAGCAGGACCTTGAAGTTGGGATCGGCCGCCGAGCGCTTGACCAGCTCGTCGGTGATCACCTCGGCCGCGATCAAGCTGTCCCCGATCTCCAGCAAGTTGATCGTTTGCCCGCCGCCGGCGCTGGCTGCGACCGCACGCAGCTGGGCCTGCTTGGCGACCAGGAACGAGCCCGTCCGCTTGTCGTAGCAGGAATAGGTCAGGACGCCGGCAGCCATTGCCGCCGTGGGCACCCAGTTGATCCGATCGTTCATCTGCCGGCCCACCGAGCCGGGCAGATCCACATTCACCGAATAGGAGCGTGCGTCATCCACATGGACGTTGTCATAGAAGAGGTTGAACTCTTTACCTTCCTCGGCGATGAGGGTCGGCGGCAGCACCACTTCAGGGACATGCAGCGGTGCAATAGCGCCGAGCGCGTTGGCAAGCGGCTGCGAAGGGGAGAAAGCCGAACTCTCCACCGGGTTGGTGATGAGCAGCAGCTCGAACCCGAGCCGCAAGTTTGCGGGCGCGTATTCGTTCCACGTCTGCGCAGTGGCATCACCGGTCAGGGCGTTGTAGTAGCTCTGCCCCAGCGTGTTCGGCATGGTCCCGCGAGGCTCGCCAAGGGCGGCCGGGCCACCAGCACTGTTCTGTGCCGTGATGGCGATGAATGTGTCGTCGGGCGGGTTCACCGTCTTCAGCGCTCCAGTGGCCGGGTCGCGCAGAAGAATGATGAGGTCGTTGAGCGTGTCGTCTCCTGGCAGCACTTGGATGGAGCCCACCGCCGCGACGGGCGTACCGCCAACGTGGGGCGTCGGCCCCACACGGACCAGCGCATTGATCGAGCGCCACTTGTTAGCGTCGGCCGTGAGCGAGTACCGCGTCACCGTCTTCACGCGGATGGCGTTGAACGGCACGCCGGGCGCGCTGATGGTCTCGCCCCAGCCTCGGAACGGCACGTCGCGTCCACCGGTCGAGGGGGACGTGAGGCCCTGTGCCACGGCGACCGCGCCAGACACGACGCCCTTTTGATCGAAGCCGTACTCCGTAGCACGCTGCACCGCCCCGAGGGCGCTGCCCTGCGCTGCCACTTCTCCCGCTGTATCGGCCAGCTGCAGGCGTTCGTAGGTGCTGTATGCCGTTGGCCAGTCTGGGCCTTGGTTTACATCACCCTTGAACGCCCAAAGCGCTTCCAGCTTGAAGGTGCCGCCCGCCGTCGCGTGATACGGATACACCCAGATGTATGCAGTGCCCACGGGGACATCAATGGTGGCGCGAAGCCGTTGACCCACCGCATTGGCAGTGATGCTGGTCGCCCCGGTATCGGATACCCCGGTGACCTGCACGGCCGTGCCGGCGTTTGCAGCGGAGTACGGCCGAACAGGCATGACGGTAACGGCGCCACCAGTGCCGGTGAACAGGCCGTACACCGTGATCTTGTCTGCACCTGGGGTGATCCCGAGATCGGCCACCTGAATGCACGGACCTTCAAGGACCGTGCTTCCTGGTAGCGACCGTTGCAGCGCCTTCCCGGAGAGAAAGACGGTTCCGGGCACCACGGTCAGCGTGGGGATTGCCGTGTTGGACGAGTTCCAGCGCTTCTTCTTGAAGAAGTCGACACCCGGCGTGGAGTGCGTGAAGAACGTGTCAGGCCAGCCGTTGGGCACGCCAGTCCAAACAGGCTTCTTCACGGCGTCGGTGTTCGGGATCGACTTGCCGACCTGCAGCACCGCCGCTCCAGCGACGTTCTTGTACAGGTCGACAGATCCCTGTGCCGACGCGCTGGGAACAGTGAAGTACTCGTTGAGGCCCACACCAGGTGGAGTGCCGGCGGCGTTCACCCCGTCTGCGGGAGTCGCGTACGTTCTCCCGCGAGCGAGCGCGACTGCCGAGGCGAGTTCTGCTGCCACGCGCGCAGCTTCGGCCAGCGCGGTGGCTGGGCCGGTGTCTACCACGCTGTACTGCTCCCAGCTGGTTCCCGTGTTGAGCCAACTTTCGGAGCCGGTGGCCAGCACCACACGGACGCCCTTGCGCGGTGGATATTCCTTCCACGCGCCGCCGTTGTAGGTCGCGTAGCTGCCATCGGTGTAGGCCTGCCCGTCGCCGTCGCCAGGCGCTTCCGGTCGTTCGGTGCCGGGTGCCTGCGGCGGTGCAAGCGTGAACAGCGCCAGGTGGTCGTCGATCACCCGGAGGTTTTCTTCCATCCCGTTGGGCGTCTGAAACGGATTCTCGAACTGAGAGAACGAGGCCCAAAGGCCGCGGGCGTACTGTAGAAGAGCCATTGCTATTGCACCGGATAGTGGCCACGGGCCATTCGGTACCAGCGTGCGGGCGCACCGTTGGAGACCGGCCGGACGGGCTTGAGGTTGAACTTGAGGGTGACTTCGCCGGCCTGCTCGCTGATCGGCGTCATGCTGCCGTCGAGCAGCGGCTGCGCGCGGTAGCAATCGAGCCGGACCGGAGCGTTGTCTGCGCGGTTGATGCCGACGTAGACCAAGCCCAGCTCGAGCCCGGGTGTCTGGAACGCTTCGAACGACTCGGCACGCCCTTCAGGCACGTAGCCGATCGTCAACGAGGCGCCGACCGGGCCGCTGAAACCCTGCAGCAAGCGGATCCCGAATGCCTCTCGCTGCCAGTGCACTCCTTCGGTCCAGGTGGCCCAGCTAGGGAACACGGAAACTGGTTGTGCCAGGTCGACGGTATGTCGCACGAAGAACATGGCACCGGCTTCGACGCTGGCCCGACTGCAGCCAAATGGCTCGAGGACCGGGCTGCCCGACACCTGCGTGCGCCTGGCGTGCAGCGCATCGGCCAGGTTCTGGGCGCCGTGGCCATAAAGGCTGATGGCGGCGGTTACGCCGTTGACGACCAGGTTGGATCGCGAGTCCCAGGCGCTGGTGTTGAGTCTGGTCACGTCAGGCGTGATCGCCAGGCCGCGTGCATTGCCAACGAAGCGGCCAGGAGGCATGCGAAGCACGCCTGCAGGGGTTGGTGGCAGCGCATCCCAGTTGCCCCCCCAGCGCGCGCTGTAGGCCGTGCCATTGACGCCGCCGTCAGCGCGCAGCGGCGGCGTGAAGTGAACCGTCCCGCGGCTGAAGAAATGCGGGTTGTGGGCATTGAAGTCCATGGCGGCTCAACAGGCGGCGCTGTGCCCGCGTCAGATCTTCAGCGTGCCGTACTGGCTCAGCGGGTTGGTGAGCGTGCCCAGCGGGCGCGAGAAGTCGCGCTCGGCCAGGAACGTGAACTCCAGCTTCGAGAGCTGATCGGCGACCAGCTGCAGCGTGGCACCGGTCGACAGCCGCAGCCTGTACAGCGAGAACTGCATGGCGATCTGCGGCGTCTCGGCCACGTTGAAACCGTCGAAGTGCAAGAACTGCGGCTCGCTGGTCTTGGCCGCGAGCTGGATCACCGATTGCGTCTTGCGGGTGTAGCTCACCTTGAGGTTGGGTGCCCCGACGCCGGCGGTGATGACCGGCGCAGCGATGGTGCTGCCGGGGACGTGCTCGATACTGCCGGCCGGCGTGATGACGTAGTCGGTACCGAGCGCGTAGGTGGTCACATCGTCGGCGCTCTTGACCACGGGGGCCACCGACTCGTCGATCAGGTTTGCGAGCGGCGCGATCGAGCCAGCGAACAGAGTGACCGGCTCACCAACCACTGCTGCCGTCGGAACGTTGTCCGCTGCGCCGGCGCCATAGAGCGTACGGATGAGGTTCAGGGGCGTGTGGCAGAGCAGCGTCATCTTGCCCTGCACTTCGTCGATCTCGCGGAAGTTGCAGTGCGTGCCGCCGGCGGGCGAGGTGTAGTCCTTGACCGTCTCTGTGGACTCGGTGACGTTGATTTCAAACACCGACGCATTGCCCGAAGGGATGAGACCAACGGTACGCGCGGCGAAGGCGATCGCATCGGCCATGTGGATCTTGCCGCGGCCCTTGAAACAGCAGTACTTGTTCGTTGCCATGATGTGCTCCTAGAAAAAGTGGGCGGCGATCAGCCGCCGGTGGTGCAGTGAAAGCTCTTGTGGGTGAACGCGAGCGGGTAATAGGCGAACTTCGCCGGGCTGTAGAACGGGCGCGGCGGGGTGGCGGGGATCAGCGGCGAGGCGCAGCGCGGCGGGGTGAAGCCGACCAGGGCGTCGAGCACCTTGGCGAGGAGCTGGCTGGCCTCTTCGTCGAGCGCTGAAGGGGTGCGCTGGCTGGCCGCGTTCTTGACCGACAGCACCACGAACCAGCGATGCACCAGGGTGGCCGAGAACTCGTCGGCTTCAAGCACCTGGAAGGCGTCGTGAAGGACGAACAGGCCGGGTGTGACCTGCTGGTCTTCCACGACGTCGCTCAGCTCGCGTGCCGTCGCGATCTTGCGGCACCAGGCGCCCGGGCCCTGGCGAGTCGCGGCCTCGAGGCGCGCGACGATGCCAGGCTGACCGACCAGCAGATCCCAGCTCACCGGTAGCCTTCGTAGCCGCGCAAGCTGGCGTCGTTGAGTTGGCGGCTGGGAAAGCTGCTCAGCGTCTCCGAACCGGACTGCGCATCGGCGCCGACCAGGTCGCCGGGCGATCCGCCCCAAGGGCAGGCGAGCTGGGCGTCGCCGTTGGCGATCGCCGTCAGTTCCTTCACCGCGGCCACATAGCGGCGGTACACCTCGTGCTCGGGCGCGATGTCATCGTGCAGGTAGTAGCGCGCCAGGTCGCACACCAGGCGCGTGAGCACCGGCGGGGTCTGGTATTCGGCGACACCACCTGGCACGGTGGAAGGCTTGAGGCAGCCGCGCAGCGGCAGGCGATAGACCTGGCCGATGTAGCCCTCTACGAAGGCCGTGGCATCGGCGAGCTTGACCTCCACGCGCGCCACGTCGACCGTCTGCTGTGGGATGTTGACCAGGTCGGTCAACTCGATCATTTCTCGCTCGGTGAAGCGGGCGATCATGTCGGCAACGGTCGCGTAGATCATGGAGGGTCAGGCTGTTGAAGCGGAACGAGGATCAGGCGGGCGTGTGGACGTGGCGCGTGCGCTCCACTTCGAACAGGACGCCTGCAGCGCTTGCGGCGCCGAGTGCGCGACCGCAGTTCTCGGTGGCGGTGCCGATTGCGGCGCGGCCGCTGCCGTCCGCCGCCGGCTTCACGAAATCGCCAAAGGCGATGACCTCGCTGGCTTCGACCAGGCCGCTGTAGCTGGTGATGGCCGTGATGGCTTCGCCGGCCACGCCTCCGAACTCGGTGATGCCCTGCGAGTCATGGACGCCGCCGGCCGACGTGGCGTGCGCGCCGTCGTAGCCGATGAAGCGGCACGCGGCAACCGTGGCGATCAGGGTGATGGTGAGGGCGTGCTGCTTGTCGTACTGCGCGCCGGTGTTGTTCTGCGAAGGCATGTCGATCTCCTGGGTGGTGGGCTGAAAACCTGCTGTGCTCAAACCCGGCCGGCACTCGCGTTGGCCGGCCGGGGGCGACGCTCTCTCGGGGTGGTTGTCCGATCAGCGCTTGGCGGGGGTTTTGGCGGCCGGCTTATGCGGCGCGGGCGGTGCTGGCGTCGGTGCCACGGCCGTGCTCAGGCTGGCCGACGTCGACAAGCTGGAGACTTCGCTTGCAGCGGTGCTCAGGCTCGTCGTGGTCGAAAGGCTGGAGATATCGCTCGCCGAGGTGCTCAGGTCGGTCGACGTCGAAAGGCTGGACAGCGCACCGTGAAGGATGTCGTGGCTCGTCGACAGCGTCGATTGCAAGACGGCGTCCGCGCCGACAGGGCCGACGCGCGAACTCTTGTCAGCGGCAACCCGGCGGCGCGCTTCCTCGAACTCGCGGTTGCCCATCTCTTCCGCGCGCTGGGCACGCCGCTCGAGTCGCTCGGCGTCGTTGGAATCCTCGATCGCCTTGCTTGCCTTGAGCGCCTCGATGTCGTGATCGCTGAGAAGACCGTCGGGAATCTCTTCGCCAGGCGGGATCTCGATGCGTTCGCGCGCGGCGTTGTGAAGGATCACCGTCACCAGCGCGGTCAGAAGTGTTTTGGCCATTTGGAACCTCGTAGGGTTGCAAGCAAGCCGGCACCGCGATCGCGCGGTGCCGTGCGGCTTACTTGACGTTGGTGAAGAGGAAGCCCGCCGTGTTGAAGGCGATGTTCGGGAAGCGCTCGAAGGTGGCGCCGTAGATCCAGCTCTTCACGCTCTCGCGGTAGACCGGCGGCTCCGAGTACGGATGGCCTTCCAGCACATTGGTGAAGCCGAAGGCGGGCTCGGCCAGGCTGATCGACGTACCGTTCGCGCCGATCTTGGGACGGTATTCGAGCTGGGCGTTGTTGCCCCACACGTCTGTGCCGACGTCCTGGTCGTTCATCCAGATCGCGTCGCCGACATTGATCTCGTCGACGCCCAGGATGTCCTTGAGCTGCTGCATCGTCGCCGGCCCGGTCTGATTCAGAGTGGGCAGATTGGCCTTGACTTCCTTGTTGTGGCGCAGTGCGCTGTACGCATCGGCCGACAGGTTCAGGACGTTCGGGCGTTTGCCGATCTTCTTGCGGATGATGTTGCTGGCCGCTTCGATGTCGGTCACCGGGGTGCCGGTGTCTGCGCTCCACTTCGTGGCGCCAGCGAGCGCCTGGACGTGCCCCGCGGCGTAGTTCGCAGGATTGGTCGCGATGTCCGCCACCTCGATCTCGTAGTCGAGGTTGAGCACATCACTGGCCGTGTTCATCGCGATCTGCGAGATGTCGATGTTCGCGCTGATGTTGAGCTTGCCGGCGATATCAGACTCGCGAATCAGCTCGCGCGCCATCGGTACTTCGACGGCCGACTGCTTGACCGAGTAGGTCTTGTTGTCCAGCTTGATGTTGACCTGCTTGGTGGCCGAGCCTGGCGAGCGGCGCAGGTTGTAGCGCTTCAGGCGTTCGTTGCCGACCTGGGCGATGGTCACCTTGCTCAGGGCCTGCGGCAGGCGCGGCATCACGCGTTCGGCGATCAGCGTGCCTTGGCCGAAGCCCAGCAGCAGGCTGGTGAGTACCTGGCTCTGGCCCAGGCGGATCTGTTCGAGTGTCAACATGGCGTCGATTCCTTGGTGGATTGCGGGGTGTGGTGAACGGCGCGGCCGATCAGTTGCTGAAGGTCACCGTGACCTGGCGCAGCGCTTCGGCGTAGTCCACCTTGTGTGCCGCGGCATAGGCCTTGGCCTTCTTGTCGACAACGGCCTCGCTGTCGCCCTTGGCGGCCAGCTTGCTGGCGCCATCGGCCAGGTTGGCCGGGGCCTGCTCGCTGAAGTCGACCAGTGGCGCGGCACCCGAGACCAGGGTCTTGAGGAATTCGATCGGCGACACGGTCTTCTTGGCGTCGCCTTCCGAGAACTCGACCGGCTGTACGGCCGCCACGGTGTCGAGCACCGCGACGAACGTGGCCTGGTCCTTCGGCAGCAGCTTGCCGGCCTTGACCTGCGCTTCGGCAAAAGAGACGTGCGCCGCGTGGCGTTCGGTTGCGGCGCGTTCGCTGAAGCTGGTGACCAGGCCTTCGGCCGTGGTGCGCTTCTTCGTTTCGTCGGCGAGATCGCGTTCGGCTTTCTCGCGGGCGTCCTTCTCGGCTTTCAGCTGGAGGGCTTGGGCGTCGAGTTTGTCTTGCAGTTCCTTGCTCATGTCGGGCTCCTGGGTGTTGATCGGTTCGGAAAAGTTGATGGCACTGGCTTCATCGGATTCGTTGAACTCGATGTCCTTGAGGCCCTTGACGGCCGGCGGCTGCGCGCCGAGAAAGGCAACGTGGCGCGGGTACCAGATGCCCGGCGTGGGATTGATCGGGTCCGTGGGGTGATAGAAGCTCGCGCTGCGCTTCTTGAAGCGGCCGGCGTTGACCATCTCGGCAAACTGGGGGTCCACCTGGCGATGGCTGGACATCAGCACGCCGCCGGCGCCGACCGTCAGGCCAGCGACCCAGCCATAGGCCGGGAGATTGCTCTTGGGGTGGCCGACGACCAGCGGCGCTTCGTGCACGCTGGGGTCGTAGGCAGCCGCAGCCGCGACGAGATCCGCTTCGGTGATCTCGTAGACCACGCCCGAGTCAGCCGTGCGGCGGCCAGCTCGGAAGATCTCGATGTTGTCGGGGAGTGCTGCGGTGGAACCCATGGGCCGCACTGTCGCGGCGATGGGTAGGTGGCACTAATTAAAGCGTTTTATCTTTTTGGAGGTGCCGGCTTGGCCTCGCGCGCGGGAGGCAGCGGCGTGGGATCGGATGCGCTGCGGCGGTGGATTCCGATCCGGGGGGATTGTCTACGGGCCTTTAAGGCGCCGTCAACGCGCACAACCCCGTCCCAAATCGTCCCAAATCGAATTCGCGGGGGAATGGGGCCAGGAAGCTGCTCACCGGCCCTGGCGGCGCTTCGCCAAAATGGCGGTTTTCTCAAGCCCGGGCAGCGTGCCCTGGCGGCGAGTGAACTGCTCGAGCTGCCAGTCGCCGATGATCTGGCGCACGCGCATGTCGCTGAGTTTGTACTCCAGCGCGAGCACGTCGTAGTTGTTGCCGGTGAACTTCGCGCACATCTCACGGTTGCGCGGCGTGAGTCGGAACGACACGCCCTTGTGCATGTAGAAGTTGCCGCCGCCCAGCTCCATGCTCAGCCGCTCGGTCTGCCGCAGCGCGATCTCGGCCAGACGCTGGGCGCGCGCAGATTCCGGCGGCTGCTCTTCCTCGTCGACCAGCTGCAGGAACAAGCGCTCCGCCACTTCGCGCAGTCGGGCTGGATAGGCTTCGTCCATCACCAGCTCGAGCGGTGCCAGATCCTCTGACGTCACGCGCGGGTCGTTCATGCGTCCATCTCCACGCCGGCGCGCCGGCACCACCGCTTGAGGCTCTCGATCACGGTGTTGATCTGGTGTCCGTTGAGGAAGCGCCAGCTGTCGGCATGGGTCTGCCGGCGGACGTACGCCAGCAGCGCGGCATCGGTGTCGGCCCGGACCTGGCCGGCGGTGGCCAGCAGCTTCCAGAGCGCGCGAGCCTTCATCCAGCGATCGTCCTGGACGTCGTCGGCGGACCGGTGCACGGCACCGCGGCTGCCCGCCCTCTGCTGGTCTTCGCGCAGCTTCTCGATGCCGCGCAGGTGTGCCAGGTAGCGGGCACGCTGCGCCTGCGTCATGTCCTTCGAGCTGGCAACGCCGACCACCGCGATCTTCAGCGACTCGGCGTCCTCGCCCTTGATGCCGAGCTTGTTCTGCACCGCATGGATGGCGCCGATGTAGTTCTTTTCCGGTGCGTTCATTCCTCGCCTCCAGTTGTGTCCTCGACCAGGTCGACCGCCACCGCCTCGCAGCGATCGGCCAGCTCCTCGAGGACGTTCATCGAGTACTGGTCCACCTCATCCCATTGAGCGGCCATGTCCAGGACCTTCAAGCGCATCGCGCGAAGGCTTCGGACTTGCCCCGCAGCAAGCTGACGCCTGGTGGGCGCGCTCACGAGGCCGCCTTTCGTTGAGCCTGGCGCAGCAGCCGGTCGTACGTGGTCGGCGCGGGGTTTAGGCGCTCAACACCAGCGATGTGCGAGAGCGCGTCGACGCAGGCCTGCAGGTAGGCGATATCGCTCAGGAATGCGAAGTCCGCGCGGCAGGCGCGGTAGCGGGTGTTGATCGTGCGCTGCGTCTCAACCGGCACCATGCGCCAGTGCCGAATGCACATGAAACGGCCGGAGCTGACGGGCGCGCTGCAGCCGAGGGCATCACAGGAACGAGTGTTCGTCATGGTGTTGCTTCCTAGAACGGGATTTCGGCATCGACGTCGGGCAGCGACATAACGGCAGGAACCATTCCCGAGACCAGCGTGTCGCCTTGGATGTTGACGTGGGTGGGCACCGAGATCCGCATGCCGAGCGCGACAGCTTCGAAGATGACAAAGCGGCATCCAGGATGGAGGGTGACCAACCGCATCACCTCTTGTTCGGCTGCCTCGCGCGAGGCTTGCAGTGCGGTGGGGCGCTTCTGCGCCGGGATGACGACATAGCCGCCGAAGGTCTCGGGCCAGTCGACGCAGCCCTCCATCTCGATCACGATGCAGGCGCTCATGACAGCAGCCTCTGCTCGGCCATGCCGTCGATGCCGCGCTCGAGCTGGGCGCGCTGGCCAGCGACATAGCCGCTGTGCCGGTCGTTGAGCGAGACGTTGCGACCTGCCGCCCTGTCCTTCGGCTTGAGCTCGGCCGCGTCGGGCCACGTGACGGCCTTGTACTGCCCGATCAGCAGCACGTTGCGCTCTGTGCCGACGAAGGCGTCGAGCTTCGCGCTCACACCGACCACCCAGCCCAGTGCGAACTCGTCGCCGCGAGCCGTGAGCGTGATCGGCTTGCACTTGGCGGGCTGTTTGCGGATGTGCGCAAGGCGCGCTTTCGCGCACTGGCGGGATAGCACGTCCCATGCGTAGCTGGCGACCTGAGCAGCTGAGCCGATGCCGATGAAGATCACCTCGCACTTGTGCACCATGCGCCCGCCCGCGTCGGCCCATGTGACCCACTTTCCTGTGCGCGTCCACATCGTCTCGCAGCCGAAGGCGTCGGCGATCATTCCAGCCAGGCGCACCTCCCAGCGTGGCTGGGAGTTCGTGCGGGTCGAGCAGGTCGCGGTGGTCACGTCAGACAGCTGGACGTCGGCACCGCTGACGTCGAATTCCGCCATTAGCTTCTGCGCCTGGCGCATGCCGGCGGCGGCCTCGTGAGGATTGGTGCTCTTCGCCAGGGCGAGGCACTTCTTGATTTTCTGCAGCGCTTGATCTCGCGTCATGGCTTACCCCAGCACGAGCGGCCCGAGCCACCAGTTCCAGATCCCGACCACGCTGGTCACGAGGAACGCCACCTGCTGGGAAAATAGGCCCCAGTGGCGCCGCGTGGCGCTGAAGCCCAGCCACCCGATATTGCTGACCAGGAAGGCGACGAACCCGAGGGCCGGATCGACGCCAGGCACAGCCAAAACCAGCGCCCCAGCGATGCCGAAGGCGGCGGCCAGGTACTGCACCGCGCCAAGGCCCCAGCGGATCAGGCACCAGACGGCAAGAGGGACGGAGGTGCCAAGCACCAAGATCAGACTCGGGTCACGCACGGGGAGCCACCTTCCAGCCGGTGTCGCTGCTCCAGTAGTACAGCGCCGTAGACAGATCGTCGTCGATGGCCACGCGGAACTTGATTCGCCCACCATCGACGCGGCCCAGTCGTTCAGCGGCATCCATCACCTCCGCCGCAGCGACGTCCTTGCTCGCATCGAAGCGCACGATGTCTTTCCAGGCACCGTTGGTGTTCACCTGCAGCTTGGCCGGACGTGCCTTCGGGGCAGCGCTCGGTTTGGTTCCATTGCTCATTGAGAAAGTCCTTTCACGAAACGCCGACCACCGACGCTTTGGGAAAAGACCCAGCGCCGAGGCGCTGGGTAAAGATCGATCGCCGGGCCCGCCGGTCAACTGATCAGGGAGAAATCAGATGTCGGTAGGTCCGACCGGCGTCTTGTCGGCCTGGTCGTTGGCAGGCCACCATGGATCGGGATGCGCTGGCTCAGTCATTGGCGCTGGCCCCGCGCTCGATGAGTGCCTGGCTCAGCCAGGCAGCGAGGCCTCGCGTGGCGGAAGCCGAACAGAACCCGATCTCGCTCTCGCCCACGGTGATCCGCAACACGCCCGTGGGAAGCAACGAGAACGCCATAGGCTGAGCGCCCATGTCAGTCGAGTCCAAGGCTTCCGACTGCGCGACCGCGATCGCCGCTTCAGGTGCCTCGGTGTCTGCGATCGGCGAGTGGCGCAGGTACTGAGCAGCCATCGCGAATGGGCTGTTCGGGCCAAGGCCCGTCAGCCGCGGCGCGGTGGCGCCGTCGACCGACCGATGCTCAAAATCGTCCTTCATGGGGCGCTCAGACGTTCGCCAGGTCGAGGGGGACCGAGGTGTACTGTTCCGAGTCGCCCACGCGCTTGTAGACCCGCACGTAGGTCGATGTGCCGTTGGCTTGGATGCTGTCGCGGATGGCAGCCATGGCCGTCACCCATTCGGGGTCGTCGATCTCCAGGCGGAACAGCTCCAGAACGGCCGTGGTCTTGATCTGCCCCTTCGCGTCGGTGCGGAATGCGCGATCGACCAAGGCGCGGACGTTGACGTTGGCACCTTCGGTCCAGCGGTCGATGCAGCGGTTGATCAGTTGCTTGCCAGCCTCGATCTCCTCGGTGAAGACGATGTTCTGTGCGACCGAACGGACGACCTTCACCGAACCATCGAAGGCGCTGATGGTGATGTTGCCCTTCTCACCGCCGAGGGTCACCTGGTAGCGCTCGCCCGCAATGCGCACCAGGTCAGCGACATCCCCGAGGGCACGGAGCTTGAACGCCTTGAGGCGATCGCTCAGGTCCATGGCCTCTTCAGCCAACGATCGCGCGACCTGGTCGCGCAGCAGGTCTTGCTCGCGGACCTGCTCACGTGGCACCAGGTGGCCGATTGCGTTGCGCATGTAGCGCGTCTGGTCGGGGGTGTCTCTGGACATGGGGAACTCCTTTGGTTAGTGAATCGGCGCCCCTGCGGGCGGTAGCTGCCGGGCGTGATGAATGCCCAGCTCGAGGCCGAGCGACATGCAGGCGCTGGCAGCGGTCTCCGTGCAGCAGGGGCTGTGGATCGCGGTGACACGGAACATGCCGAGCAGCGCGGCCAGGACCACGGTGTGCGGCACCGTGCGGGATGCTTCACTCACCACCGGCGCCAGCTGGTTGATCAAGGCCTGGACGGCGATGGCGTGCTCTGCGGGCGTCACAGGGCGTCTCCTTGCTTGACCGCGCGATAGCTGTACGTCGGCGTGTAATACGCGACTCGCCCGGCGTTCACCGCGTCTTCCAGAAGAATGTCAACCTGCACGCGGTCGATGCCAGCCACGCGGGCCAACGTGGCGCTGGCGATGAGCGAGCCATCGTTCGGAAGCAGGGCCAGCAGCACGATCTTCAAGCGGTCCACCTCGCTCATGACCCGCTCCGGTAGGCGACACGGCGCTGGCCCATCAGGCTGGGGAACTTGCTGAAGTCCATGGCGCCCGGCCGCGCTGGCGCACTGACCGGCGGTGCATAGACCGGGCCGTGCATGAGGTTCACCTGTCGAGGTGCCACGGTCTCCGCGCCGCGCTCTTCATCGAGATCCGGCTCGACCTCTTGGACAGCGACGGCGTCGCTGCCGATCTTCCAGAACACCTTTTCCACCGCTTCGTCGATGCGGCGGCTGAGGTGTCCAGCGGAGCGCAGGTGGCGCAGGTGGCCGTCGAGCCAGCCCATGTTCTTCGGCGGCTCATGGCCGGCGCTGATGCGCCAGGTGGTGAAATTCTTGAAGGCTTCGTGCAGCTGCTCGGTGCTCTGCTCGCCATTCATCTGCAGGTGCTGCAGGATCGCGCGCCGCGTCGGGCTGGTGACGGCGCCCTTGGGTGTGCGGTGATCTCCAAGCCAGAGCATGCTCATTTCGAGTCCCTCCCGCACATGGTCGAGCCGATGGCCATGCCGGCCGTGTGCGCGCGTTCGAGCTGCTCTTGGTTGCGCAGCTCGTAGTCGTGGATGGCCAGCGCCGCGAGGCAGGCCCCGACGACAAGGACGATCCAGATGGCAAGGAAGACCGCGTTGCCTTCAGCGCGGTCGAGTGCCTTTTCGACGATGGCATCGACGCTCTTCATGCCAGCCTCCTGGCAGTGATCGCGCTCGCATCGAAGAAGGTCTCCAGCATCGTGGCGATCGCGTCCCAGTCGCTGGCGAACAGGCCCCGGTACCGGGCGCCTGAGCCGTCGCGCATCTTGACGGTGATGAGGTAGAGCGACATGGCTTAGCACCGTCCGATCACCTGTGCGTCCACCTGGGGCCAGCCAGCGATCGTGGCGGCGTTCATTGCGCGGCACACCAGGTTGTTGACCACCAGCGGGTAGCACTCGCTGCGGGCGTCAGAGGCCTTGCCGCCGCGGGGAATGTGCACCAGGCGGGCGCGGATCGCGTCCGCAGCATCCGGCGCGAACACGTCTTCGTACTTCAGGTCGAACCGAGCGAACTTGTGCTTGAGGTACGCCTCCAGCTCGTTGTCCAGCGGCTCCAGCTCAACCACCTCGCAGCGCTGAGCGACCTCGCGCACCTCGGCGTTCTGCGAGCCCAGCGTCTTGCGCAGCTCGGGCTGGCCGATTAGCGCGACGCCAATGAGGCGCTGCATGCCGTCCTTCAGTTCGATGAAACGCTTCAGGTGCTTCAGCGTCGCCGTGGGCATGCAGTGCGCCTCTTCGATCAGGATCAGGTGGCGGCGGCCAGACTTGCGGCTCGCCTTCAACAGGTCATGCACCTGCTGGAAGCGGGCTTGCGGGCTGCTCTTGACCTTCAGAGATGGGTCCAGCGCCCAGGCAATCGCCTCGGCGATATGGCTGCTCTTGAGGGTCTTGCCCTTGGCGTCGTTCGCTTCCATCGCAAGTACGTAGGGGCGCACCACCACGATGTCGCGCTTCTCGGCCTTGATCCGCTCTTCCAGGTCCTCGGCAAGCGTGGACTTGCCCGCCCCGCTCTCACCGACCACCGAGATGAAGCCGTGGCTGTTGGCCGCGTCGAGGAGCGCGGCGCGCACATAGCGAACGCTCGGGCTTTGGAACACGTCGTCGACGCTCTGCACGTCGTCGACGAACGGGTTGCGGGGCAGGTTGAAGTGCTTGCGCGCTTCCGGGGTCAGGGCTTCGTTCTGCAGTAGCATGGAGTCTTCCTTTGTGGTTTCGTCTGTCGAGGCTTCAGGGGCGGCCCCGTCGAGTTCGCAGCTCGGCGGGGCCAACTTCTTTGCGGGGGTGGCGAACAACGCCATCAGCTGAGTCGCCGTGGCGCCGCACTTACGCAGGTGCGCTTCGACCCGCTTGCGGGCATCGGCGGGATTGCGGGTCGGCCATTCGCCGTGAGCGACCAGGCGACTGGTGGCAGACCGGCTGAGGCCGGATCCGCGCGCCAGGCTGCTCTGGGTCACGCCGAGGGTGTCGAGTACTTCTTGCATGGTCCTTCTCGTGGTGGGTGATCAATCGGCCGCGCCGCCGGCGACGACACGCAGGCCCGCGCGGACCGTCAGGCGGTGCTGGAGTTCGGCCAGGTCGGTTTCGGGGACGCCGTCCGGGTACCAGGCGGCGACCTGGGCATTGCGTTCGCGGCTCATCTGGACGCCGATCCGGGCCAGCGCTGCTGCCAGGTCGAAGCCTGTGAGAATGCGCGGCGGGGCGGCCACGCGAGAACTGCTGAAAGCCGGCTGCAGGTCGGTGCCGCGCTTGGGCAGATAGGTCGGCACCTGGGCCTGCTCGATGGTCTTGAACGGGTCGATGCGGCCGCCGAAGGGAATGGCCTTGGCCTTGCGCTTGGCTTCGGCTTCCGCGAGCGTGGCCACGTCCATCGTGACGCGCTCCACTTCCTTGCGGTTGGTGTCGGCCAGGGTGTCAGCGTGGCGCCGGTAGTCTTCGCCGATCACGTTGGCATCGATGCGGAAGCCGTCCTCGTTGCGCACGACCACTGGTACGCTGTGCAGCAGCTCCTGCCCCTCCGCGTCGGTGTCCACGATCATGGCCGCGTCAGCCACGTAGGGGTTGTAGGTGACCTGCAGGCGCTCTCCGACCATCACGCGCGGCACGTGCCGCACGTCGAACTCGCGGCCCTTGAATTCAACGGTGAGGTAGTCGCTGACCTTGCGCTGCAGCGGCGCGTGGGTGAGCAGCTCGCGGCAGAGATCGCGGCTCGGTGCGATGCGCAGTTGGTCGGCCGAGATCGTCATCCACTGCTCGAAGCGCGTGCGGCCGTGGCGACTGTGCACCTTCGTCGAATTGAACCAGCGGGCCCACTGGCGAGCCAGCGCATTGAGTTCGGCCAGGTCGGCGACCGGCCGGAGCTTGAGGCCGGATTCGAAGCTGCGTTCGATGATGTTTCGTGCCTGCTCGACCTGGCCTGTGGCGCGGGCGTTGCCAGGCGCGTGGGGAATCACGGTGACGTCGAGCCTGCGCGCGAGGTTCTTGAACAGGCCGCCAGTATTGGCACTGCCCATGTCCATCAGCAGGATGAATGGGACGCCATAGACCGGGTCATCGTCCTGCTGCTGGATGGCTTCGATGAACGATTCGGCGAGGTTGGTGCCGCTCTCTGCGCCGAGCACGTAGTGAACCCGGATCGCGCCGCTGTTGTGGTCGGTGTACTCGTAGGACCAGACGCGATCGCTTTCGATGCGCTTGAGGTTGGCCGGCTTGTTCTTGTAGAACTTCTTGGCTTCCATCACCTGCAGGCCCGCCTCGGACGGCTTGGTGGTGTTCAGGTAGTACAGGACGCACATGCTCGCGTCAATCTGCGCGACGTGATTGGGATGCAGGCTACGCAGCTCGACGGCCGGTGCAGCCTGCAGCAACTGGTCGGGGTGCAACGCATGAATGCGCAGTGCCCTGGAAATGGCGCTCTCGGAAAGCGGCTTGCACTCGCCCGTGTCGGCGTCGACGCGCTCAGCGCGGATCTCGCCATTGGCGCGCAGGATCTCGACGGCCTGGCCGATCGACAACAGGCGCTTCGTGTTCTTCCGATGGCTCTCCATGAGCAGCGCGCTTAGCAGCAAGGCCTCGTCGCGAGTCATCGCGACATCGCCCGCATCGCTACGCTGCTTGCGCTGGGGCCGGACGACCACCTCACGCAGCGAACGCAGCAGCGTTGCGCGGCTTACCCCCAGCTCGACGCACGCAGCGGCGTAGATGCTTTCCTTCCGGCCATGGCCGGCAGCGGAAGCAAGACGGGCGACGTCGACGAGTCGTTCTGTCATGGCGGGTGTGCGGGGGGGCATCTGGGCGGCGTTTAGGCGTTGGCTGCCTTGCGGGTCGTGCCCCATTCCTGGACTTCGCTGGCCAGGGCCGCATCGGCGGCCAGGGACACGTCAGGCAGGCTGAATTCGTCGCGGAGCGCCGTCAGGTCGGCCTGGACCTGGCCGACGAGCCCGGCCATGAAGACGCCGTTGTCTTCCGAGTGGTTCTGCAGCGCGATCAGCGCTTGGCGCAAGTTGCCGCGAAGGCAGCCCAGGGCGTCGTTCATGAGCGACGTCGCTTCCTTCTGTAGCGCGGCCAGTTCCTCGTCGGGCTTGGCCTTGCTGATACGCCGCTGGGCCGCCTTGAGCTGGTCGATCTTGGCGTTCTTGTCCGCCATCAAGTCGGCGTTCGCAGAAGCCTCGGCCTTTGCGTCTCTCAGGGCGCTGCGCAGTTCACTGGCGCTCATGCGATCGATGCCATCGAGCGTCTGGAGGTTTTCGAGGACGTCGTCATCGAGCGTGACCAGCTCCAGGAACGCGCTGGCGCTTTTGACCTGGGAGGCCAAACCCGCCAAATTGGCGGATTGGGCGGTTTTCGCCGCTGCCTGCATGAATCGCTGGGCGGTCCGATCAGAGAAGCCCAGCAGCTCGACGCGTCCGGTGAAATCGCCGTGCGGAGTGATCTTGCGCAGCAGCAACAGGCGCTTGCCCAGCTCCAGGCAGGCCTCGACCGACCGGCGCTGGTAGAAGCGGATTCCGTCCTCCAGGGCCGGGGCGGTCAACGCACCGTCATAGCCGAGCTGGAGGGCGAGTTCGTTCGCCTCGGCGTGGTCGATCCGCATCAACTCCATCGCGGTTTCGATCTTGGGCTGATCCAGCACAGGCTCGGCTGGGATGGTGCGTTCGGTCTTGGCTCTTGGCATGGGTGTGTCTCAGTCGGGGTTGCGGGAAAAGCGGGCACGTGATTCGTCCAGGCGGCGCTGGGCGTGATCGATGGAGTTCCAGACCTTGATGGCCTGTTGCGGGAGGCGTGGTGTCAGGCGCCACATGCCGGTGGCTTCGTCGCGTTCGGCTAGACCCGCCGTGCGCAGGTTGTCGAGATCTCGCGTGATGACCGCGGGAGAGCAACCAACAGCGCGCGCCAGAGTGCTGGGCGTGAGGCCTTGCACGACGTCCGAGAAGAGCGCCAGGATCACCTTCAGGAGGCGTTGCTGCGCCTCGTTGGTGTAGTCGGTGGTACGGGTCGCGTTCATGGCAGCGAGAACCCCTTGCACTCGGCCTGCAGGGCGCGCAGTCCCGCACCCCAGGTGCGACGCACCTCGGGCAGGCCGTGCTCGAGGCGCTGGCGGTTTACGAGGCGGTCCAGGTCACCACGCCACATGCCGCACAGGTGCATGCTCTCGAGGCTGCGCTGCGGTGTGTTGCGGCGATAGGCCGGTGACGAGCACGTGACGCCCGTCAGCGGCTGAATGGCTGTGTAGGCAGCAAAACGCGACACCGTCACGCCGGTCGCCTTCCGGCGAACGATGGCGAACATGAGCGCGTCGCGCACCGCCTGCAGCGGGATTGAGCGTGCGACCGTCATGGCAGAAACTCCAGTTGGGGCGCTTCGTACTGCGCCACGTTGTGGTGATGGAAGGCGACCTGTTCCAAGTGCGTGCGCAGGGCAGAAATCGTTGCATCGGCATCGGCCGAGGCACGGTCGGCATAGAAGGTCACGAGCAGTTGCAGCGCGGTGGCGCAGCTGCTGTTCACATTCATCACGTCAGTGGAGTCAGCCTTGCGACCGGTAGGCATGTCGATCACCAACTTGCCGGCGCTGGCCGCCAGCCAAGCGCTGGCGAAGCTGCAGCCGCAGGCGTGTTCGTAGGCCGGGATCAGGATCGCGGGCAGGCGCCCGCTGCCGAGCCACTTGTAGAGGCTGTCGTGCGTCACGCCCATGCGATCAGCAATGCGCTCGATGCTGAGGTTGGACTTGTCCTGCGCGTACTCCTTGCACACGCGGAGCGCCTCTACCAGGCTCTTCGGCCGGACGTTCTTCCAGTTGCGACGGCTCATTGGAAGGACCTCGCGGTAGGCTCAAAACGCGCTTCCAAACAAAGATCCGCGCTTGGTCTAGTGCGCAGCGCTGCGAGCCCGAAGAATTCAGGCATGACATCGACGACGACAGAACCGGGAATGAATGAAGACGACTTCGACGAGCTGGCCGGCCGCATTGAGGGCATCGGCCGAGCGCTGCTTCTCGTGGTGAGCGCTTTGGAAATGCTGGGGGTCATTGATGGCCCCCAGACTGCGGATGCGTGGCGTCAAGAACTGCCGGCGATCCACTCGCCGCAACTTCAAACGGCACACAAGACGCTGCACGAGCTGGCGCAGGCGCTGGACGACGCACGTAGCTACCGCCGATCAAAGAACGATCCGAGCGAAAGCCCATCGCCCCCCGCTGAAGGGAAACCCGGGCGTCGGTAAGATGCGTGTAGGACACGGACTGCACCTCAGGCGGGGGCGAGCTGCGACGACGCAAGTCGGGAAAGCTCCCCTTCCTTCAACTCGAGTGCCACGGCAATGTCGTGACTCTCGCCGCGGAGGCATTTGCGTCGGGGGTTGATGTCGTCGTCGCCGAGGATGGCGAGAACGAGAGCGGGGCTGAAGCGGCGCTGCTTCGCCCAGGCGGAGATCGATCCGCCTCGGCGGGCGAAATCGGCGCGGACCTGCTGCCGAGTTTTAAGCATGTTGCTGCGTCCTGTTTTGTTGTCACTGGTTGGCGCCAGTGGCGGATTGTTTGAACTAGTTAGGCGTGATTATGGTTCAGTTTTCGGAACCTCGCAAGAAGATTGCAGGTTCAAAAAATGGATATCGCTGAACGACTGAAAGAGGAGCGGGAGAGACTCGGCTTGTCTCAGACCGCCTTCGGACAACTCGGTGGTGCGGGGAAGACGACGGTCATCGCGTGGGAGCGAGGGAGTGCGTTTCCGAACGCCGCGTTTTTGGCGCTGCTCGCCGCGCACGGCCTTGACGTGGCCTATGTCGTGACGGGGTCCCGAAAGGGGCCACCGCCCCTGACGCTGACGGCGGAGGAGCAGGTGCTGCTCGACCACTTCCGCAGTGCATCGAAAGAGGTCCGACGTGCTGCACTCGGGGCGCTGCTCGGTGCCCAAGCGGGGGGGATCCACCTGAGCAACACCGCCGCCGGCGCCGTCCAGGTCGGAAGCGCGGGCGGCCGCGTCAGCGTCAAAGGGCGGAGGTAGGTTGTGGGGCGGGAGATACCGAGGTGGATTGCCGCGCTCATCGCCAAACTGCTTCCGAAGCAAAAGAACTCGGGTAACAACAGCGTGCAGGTTGGATCGGCAGGCGGAGATGTCACGGTGGTGAATGTGACCCAGTACGTGCAGACCCAGCCGATGCGCGATTGGGACCCGCCCTCAAACGGCCGCTTGCGCGACCAACAGCGGCAAGTGCTGAAAGCAATGCGCTCGCTGCCTGATCGACGCGCAGTACTGCGCTTCATGGACCGCGAGTTCGGCACCACTCTTGTCATCGAGCTGACGCCCTTCCAGTTGTTGAGGCTGCAACGCTATGTGGCAAAGATTTTGGGCAGAGATCGAAGGTGAGCGGCTGCTGTGGTCCGCTTCAATCAAGGAATAACGATGAGAAGAATCCCCGCTGTCGCGCTGGCCTGCCTGTTGATCGGTTGTGCAGCTGGCCCCGACCAGTTCCGCCATGCTTGGGTGGACCCGGCCACGGCACCGAACCGCGAAAAGTACAACCAGGACCTGGACGAATGCCGCAACCTCTCACGAGGGGCGTATGACGACAAGAGAGCGGTAAACCGTGCCTCGACGTTGGAAACTGTTGGTGGCGCATCCGTGGGGTTGGTCGCTGCCGGCGTCGCAGCAGGGCCGTCAGGCGTAGCGGTCGGCGGCGTTGCAGGGCAGACCGCGGTCCAGGCAGGCTATCTCAGCCAGAATCTCGACACGCTCTACGCCACCATGCGCGAGTGCGTGCGAAGCCGGGGCTACACGCCTCTGCAATAGCAAAACTACAAAACGTTTTATTTAGTCGCCCTCGCGCGCGCGCGGCACATTGCCGTGCATGCAGCAAGACCAACAGCTTTCGCCGCACTTCGCACTCAGTGAACTGACGGCTTCGCAGACCGCGACCAGGCTAGGGCTCCGCAATGAGCCCGGCATTTTGATCGTCGAGAACCTCAAGCGGCTTGCGCTGCTGCTAGAGCAGGTTCGCAGTCTCTTGGGTGGAAAGCCCATCCTCATCAGCTCGGGCTACCGCAGCCAGACCGTCAACCGCGCGGTCGGCGGCAGCGCGTCATCCGCCCACGTCGACGGCCTGGCCGCCGACTTCATCTGCCCGGGCTACGGCACGCCGCGGCAGATCTGCCAGGCCATCCAGGACTCGCCCCTTCGCTTCGATCAACTGATCTTCGAGGGCACATGGGTGCACCTGGCCGCGCCGAAGGAAGCCAACGCGGCCAACCCTCGCCGCGATGTCATCACCGCGCTCTTTTCGGGCGGCAGCGTCCGCTACGTGAAAGGGATCATCTGATGGACCCCGTATCGATTGCCCTCGCTCTTGCGCAGTTCGCGCCCACCGTGATGCGGTACTTCGGCGCAGGCGACTCGTCGGTGGCCACGGCCGACAAGGTCGTATCGATCGCGCAGCAGGTCGCGGGCGTGAAGTCGCCCGAGGAAGCCCTGCAGGCGATCCGCGCCAATGCCGAACTGGCGCAGCAGTTCAACCTTGCGATGCTAGCCGCGGACAAGGAGCTGGAGACGGCGCACCTGGCAGACCGGCAGAACGCCCGCGAGCGCGACGTGCAGCTGGTCAAAGCAGGCCGCTACAACGTGCGCGCCGACCTGATGGTGCTGCTCGATGTCTTGGGCCTGCTGTCTTGCCTGATCGTTCTGATCTTCTTCCGTCAGCAGATCCCGGGCGAGGTCGTCGGGCTGCTGTCGACCATCGCCAGCATCTTCGGCCTTTGCCTTCGCGATGCCCACCAGTTCGAGTTCGGCAGCTCGCGCCAGTCGAAAGACAAGGACGATCTGATCAAACGCATCACGACCACGGGAGCCAACCAGTGACAGGAATGGATTACGAAGCCGGACGTTTCTGGTTGGCTCTCGCACTAGGCGTTATCAACATGCTGGGCACGGTCGGTGTCGGCGTGTACGCCTGGATCGTCGCCCAGAGCAAGAACAGCACCCAACACATCAAGGCGCTGGAGACGGTGTTCCTGCAGAAGATCGGCGAGTACGGCAGCCGCATCGACAAGGTCGAGACGCACATGAGCTACATGCCAACGCCGCAGCAGCTGTCGAACATGCAGGGCGATCTTCGGGAGTTCGGCGCAATCCAGAAGTCCCAGCACGAATCGAATCACTCGAAGCTGACGGCACTCACCCTGTCGATGCAGCGCGTCGAGGACTACCTGATGGAACGCAAATGAGCGCGGCCGACTTTGCAACCGCTCTCGCGGAAGACCGCCGGCTGACGCTGCTGCGCGTGCTCCACGAAAGCACCGCCTACTCCACCAACGAGTTCGTGCTGCAGACGATGCTCAGCAACTTCGGCCACATGGTCTCGGTCGACCGTTTGCACACCGATCTGGCCTGGCTCGAGGAGCAAGCATTGATCGCGGTCGACCTGGTCGCCGGCGTGCGCATCGCCAAGCTGCTCTCGCGCGGCGAAGACGTGGCGCTTGGCCGCACCATTCAGCCAGGCGTGAAGCGTCCGCGCGCGGGGTAGCCAATGCCCCGTAAATCCACCGTTGCCGTTCTGGACGAGTCCATCGTCTCTGTCGTGAACCAGCTGATCCGCGAGGGCTGCACGATCGACGAGATCCTGCGCGCCCTGCAGCCGCTCGGTGCCGATGTCTCCCGTTCGGCCATGGGCCGCTACGTGAAGTCGGCGCGCGAGAGCATGGAGAAGTACCGCCAGGGCCAGGAGGTTGCCAAGGTGTGGCTGGACAAGCTGGAACACGAGCCCAACGGCGACGTGGCCCGCCTGCTGCCCGAGATGCTGCGTGCCGTCGCGTTCCAGACGCTCACCACGATGGGCGAGTCCGACGAAGGCATCGGCTCCCAGGAGCTGATGTTCCTGGCGAAGGCACTCAAGGACTTGAGCGGCGCGAGCAAGCTCAACATCGATATCGAGCTCAAGATGCGCGAGGTCCGTAGGCGGACTCTCGACGAGGCGGCCAAGAAGGTCGGCGAAACCGCGCTTGCCCAGGGCATGGATGAACAGCAGGCCGAGTTCTGGGCGAAGCAAGTCCTGGGCATGAAGTAGTGGTCACCAAGCTCGCCGCTCGCTCGGACACGCAACGCATCGTCGAATGGGATGAGCTGCCCCCGTCCGTCAAGCAGATCCCCGCGAACCTGAACCCGATCGCCGAAGGCGTGCTGATGAAGCATCAGCGCGAGTGGGCCGCGATCACCGCTGACCTGAAGGTAGCGGAGAAGGGGCGGCGCACCGGCATCACATTCGCCGAGGCCTTGATCGACACGCTGATCGCCGCCCGCCGGAAGAGCGCCGGCGGCAACAACATCTACTACATCGGCGACACGAAGGAAAAGGGCCTAGAGTTCATTGGCTACTGTGCCCACTTCGCCAAGGTGATCGCTCGCGCACAGGGCATGGGCATCAGCTCGATTGAAGAGTTCATCTTCGAAGACCAGAAGGACGACGGCACCACGCAGCAGATCGCGGCCTATCGCATCCGCTTCGCTTCGGGCTTCTCCATCGTCGCACTCTCGTCGAACCCTGCGAACATTCGCGGCCTGCAGGGCATCGTGGTCATCGACGAAGCGGCGTACCACCGCAACGTCCAGGCGCTGCTCGACGCCGTCACCGCGTTGTTGATCTGGGGCGGCAAGATTCGGGTCATCAGCACCCACAACGGCAGGAAGAACGCCTTCAACCAGCTGATCCAGGACATCCTCAAGGGTGTCTATGGCAAGGATGCCGTGGTCTATCGGGCCACGTTCGATCACGCGGTGATCAACGGCCTGTACGAGCGCGTCTGCATGATGACCGGCCAAGAGGCCACGGCCGAGGGGAAGCAGGCCTGGTACCAGAAGATCCGCAACCTCTACGGTCCTCGCAAAGCGGCCATGCGTGAGGAGCTGGACGCGATCCCGCGCGACGGTGGCGGTGCCTCCATTCCGGGCGTCTGGATCGACCGCGCAATGCGCGAGGTCAGACCCGTGCTGCGGCTGTCCCTGCCCGATGACTTCGTGCGTCAGTCCAACGAGGCCCGCGAGATGTTCGCTTCGACCTGGATCAAGACGCACCTGGTGCCGGCATTGAAGCTGCTGCACCCCGTGCTGCAGACGGTTGTGGGCATGGACTATGCCCGGCACCGGAACTTCTCGGTGATCACGCCGCTGCAGGTGACCCAGCACCTGCGACGCACGGTGCCTTTCGTGCTCGAGCTGCAGAACGTACCCACGCGCCAGCAGGAACAGATCCTCTGGGCGCTCATCAACGCCATCGGCACTCGCTTCCGCGGCGCGGCGATCGACGCTACCGGGCCCGGCCAGACCATCGCCGAGTACACGGCCGACCAATTCGGCCACGAAATGATCCACCAGGTGGTGCTCAGCCTCGCCTGGTACGGCGAGTTCATGCCGAAGCTGATCCAGCGCTTCGAAGACGACGACTACGACCTTCCGCGGGACGACAACCTGGAGTCGGACCTTCGCTCGGTCGAGGACAACAACGGCATCCCCCAAGTTGCCCGAGCAAACCGCCGCGACCTGGCCGAGCCCGAGCTGTTCCGACACGGCGACTTCGCAATCAGCCTGGTGATGGGCGAGTTCGCCGCTCTGAACATGGTCACTCCATTCGATTTCATCAGCGACGGGCAGCACCGCGGCTCGGACACACAAGGTTTCCTCCATGGCTAAGAACTTTCGCCGCACGCGCACCGCGACGGCCGCTGCAACCTTCGTTCAGCGCCCCGAGATGGACACCGAAGTCGCGAACCGCCTTCGCGACCCGTTCGAGAACACCTACATGGGTCTCGTGCGCACCAACGACCCGTTGCTGCTCGAGCGCGGCGGTGGCGGGTCCGACGATTCGATCTATCGCGACTTGGAGCGCGACCCGAAGGTGGCCAGCGGCCTGCAGAAACGTGTGCTCGCCTTGGTCAGCCGCGACTGGCAGGCGGAAGCCATCGCGAAAGGACCGCGAGCCGAGGCCGACGCGGCAACGTTGACGGAAATCCTGAAGGCCTGCTCGTTCGACAATATCTGCAAGGACCTGATGAAGGCCCTGCTGGGTGGCATTGCCATCTCGGAGATCGTCTGGACCATCGTCAACGGCCAGATCGTTCCCAAGCGCGTGGTCAAGCGGGCCCGCCGCCGATTCGTGTTCAAGCAAATCGACGAAAACAAGCCGCCAGAGCTGCGCCTGCTGACCCGAGACAACATGCTCGACGGCGAAGCGCTGCGGCCGAAGAAGTTCATCGTCCACCGCATCAACCCGGAAGACGACAACCCCTGGGGCACCGGCCTCGGCCTGATCCTCTACTGGCTGGTCTTCTTCAAGCGCAAGGGCATCGTGTCGTGGAACAAGCTCTGCGAGCGCCTGGGCATCCCGACCGTTTGGGGCAAGTACCCGCGCGGTTCGGGCCCGAAGGAAAAGGCCACCTTGTTCGACGCGCTCAAGGCGCTCAACAGCGACGGCGCGGTGGTCACACCGGAAGGCACGGCGATCGAGTTGCTCGAAAGCAAGCTGACCGGCTCCATCACCACGCAGCAGGCGCTGGTGGAGTACATGGACGACTGCATTGCCGAGGTCATCCTCGGCCAGGAGCCGCGCAAGCAAGGCGGAGGCGCTCTCGCTGCAGCCAGCAAAGAGCGCTCCGCGGTACGGCTCGACCTGACGCAGGCCGACAGCGATCTGCTCAGCGAGACCCTCAACAGCACGTTGATCCCGTGGATCTGCGAGTTCAACGGCCTGGTGCCGTGCCGTGTCTATCGCCAGATCAAGGAGGAAGAAGACCTCAAGGCTGCGAGCGAGACCGACAAGAACGTCTCGGGCATGGGCTTCAAGCCGACGCTCGCCTCGGTCAAGTCGCGTTACGGCGAGGGCTGGGAAGAGGCCGCGCCTCCCGCGCCGGCGCCGGCACCTGGACCCGCCAATTTGGCGCTGCCCAAGCCGGGCGAGAAGGTCGTGCCATTGCGGCCGGGCTCAGTTGAGTTTGCCGAGGGCGACCAGGCGGCTGGTCAGCAGGCGATCGACGAAGCGATCGCGGCCGTCTCCGACGTCGAGCTGCGCGACGCACTGGGGGGCCTGTTCGAGCCCCTCATGGAGGCCATCGAGGGCGCCAGCACGTTCGAGGACGCCCTGGCCGCGGCCGAGGCGGCCTATCCACGCATGCGGACCGACAAGCTGCAGTCGCTGCTCGCCCGGGCAATGTTCGGTGCCGAGACGTTCGCACGGGTCAGCGACGACTGAGTTTTGCTGCCCATTTCGGGGAGCTGGCAGCACCCCGCAACCGTTTCAATGGAGTCGACCATGTCCACCGCCCAAGATACCGCGCAGGAAGCGCTCATCCAGTCCGCCGGGGCGACCGTTGCCGCTCGCCTGACTCCGGCACAGATCGACGCCACCATCGTGGGCGAGCAGTACTACGTTTTTCCGGGCACGACGCTGACGGTTTGCTCGTTGCTGCTTCGCAATGGCTTCACCGTCACCGGCGAATCCGCCGCAGCCAGCCCCGCGAACTTCAATGAGCAGGTCGGCCGGTCGATTGCTCGCGAGAACGCCCGCGACAAGATCTGGGCTTTGGAGGGCTATCTCCTCAAGCAGCGACTTTTCGAATCGGCACCAGGCGCGCGCACCTGATCTGCCCATGATTGATCTGTACGTCAGCGTCGTGCGCGGGCTTTTCTTGGCCTTCATGGTGTTGTGCTCCGCATGCGGAGTGGCGGGCCTCCTCTGGGCACTGCTGCGGCTGCTGGATGTGCTCGCTGGGCAATTCCTGGCGATCGCCGCATTGATCGAGGCAGCGCACGAGGCGCGCAAACAGGGACGTACCGTCTGGCTTGAGCGCTGGACGAAATGGCGCGGACGCTAGCCATGGCCACGCGCATCAAAGCACGGCTCGACATGCCTCCGGCTGAGGCCGTGGAGTACTTCGGCGCCAAGGGCGATCGGCTGATCTACGACTACTCGGACCTTTGGCGTGAGCAAAACGCGCATGCCTTCGGTGTGGCTAAGGCCACTACAGCCGATGTCCTGCGCACGATCCGCACTGAGGTGGAAACCGCCATTGGCAAGGGGCAGACTTTCGAAGAGTTCAAGCGCCGGCTGCGCCCGCGCCTCGAGGAGCTGGGATGGTGGGGCCGCAAGGAAGTACTCGACGGCAACACGGGTGAGCTGACGACGACTCAGCTCGGCAGCGATCGCCGCTTGCGCACGATCTACCAGACCAACGTTCAGACCGCCTACATGGCGGGCCGCTACAAGCGCTACCTGGCAAACGTCGATGACCGGCCGTACTGGCGCTATGTCGCGATCATGGACGGCCGCACACGGCCGACCCACGCTGCGCTACACGGCAAGGTGTGGCGCTGGGACGATCCGATCTGGAAGATCATCTGGCCGCCGAACGGCTGGGGTTGCCGCTGCACCGTGGTGGCCCTCACCGAGGCCGAATTCAAAGCGCTGGGCGTCCCGCTGGAAAACGGCGCCGACGCCGTCGAAGAGATGGAGGTGCCGATCGGCCGCGAGGGCAAGACCGTCAAGGTGAAGGGCGTGCGCTACAAGGATGAGGCAGGCCGGGACAAGATCTTCCGCCCGGATCCGGGCTGGGACTACAACCCGGGCGAGGCCTGGTCGACCTTCGATGCCGGCGCCACGAAGTCCGAGGCCGTGGGCGTTCGACCCATGCCCGCGGCACCGGCGGCGTCAGGCGCATCCGCTCCGCGCCCGCCTGCCAGCACCATCCGAGCGGTCGACGGCTTGGACAATTGGGTCGACACGGGCCGCCCGGACATCCGTGCACCGGAATTGCCCGCGCTGCCCCTGCCGCAGCTGCTGCCGGCCGCACGGTCGTCCGACGTCGCATCGCGAATGGTGGCCGACGCGATCATCGGACCTGACCAGGCCATGCGGATCGTGAAGACGCCCGTGGATGAGCTGGCGATCCGGCCAGAGCTGCTGCCCAGCATCGAAGCTGCAGCGCTGGGTGCCGAGCGCTACGCCAGCCTGGTCGTGCCGGCGCTGCAGAACCCGCTGGAGGTTTGGCTCACGCCCTACGACGACGGCGTCTACCGCAAGCGCTACCTGACGTTGTTCCAGGGGGCCACCAGGTTGCTGATGATGGTGCGCCACAACCGGGACGGCTCACTGTTCTGGGAACTGTTCGACCTGGACGGCGACAAGGCGGACCGGCTGAATCGGCTCCGCGAAGGCGTGCTGCTCTTCGAGAAGGACGCGGGCTGACCATGCAGATCGTCGAGATCACCGCCGACCAGGCCGAGGCCAGGATTGAAGCCATCCTGGGCCTGCTCCATCGGCCCGAGGTGCTCTTCCGGCGCATCGCCGGCACCTTGGAAGCCGAGACGATGCACAACTTCGACCAACAGGGGCGGCCCTCCTGGGTGCCGCTGGCCGAATCGACCAAGGCAGAGCGGCTCAAGCGGAACAGGGGCAGCTCGGTGCTGAAGATCCTGCAGGACCGCGGGGTTCTCCGGGCCAGCGTCGACTCGGGCTTTGATGCCGACTCGTCGTTTGTCAGCGCGGGCGGCGCTGCGTCGGCCTATGCCGGCGTCCAACAGTTTGGCGCCACCATCGAACGGCCGGCCCACTCGACCAAGGTTCGCCTGCGCACGGACCGCAAGGGCAACCTGCAGCGCCAGGGCACCAAGGGGAGCGCCTCCGGCCGGGCCGTTTTTGCCAAGGACAGCCACAAGCAGGTGCGCGAGAGCTGGCACGAGGTTGGCGCGTTCACGATTGAGATCCCGGCCCGGCCGTACCTGCCGTTTCGTGGCGGTCCGACCGATGGCACACTTCAGCCAGAGACCGAGACGGCGGTGCTCGACGTGGTGATGCGGATGTTGGGCGGCGCCTCCGGCTGACTCCGGGCCCGAATTTGGATGCGTGGCGCCGTTTTTCTGTGGCGAAAGGATGTTTCAGTGGGCGGCCCACGAAATCCCATCACATCCCCCCAAATCCCGGATTTATCTCACCGTACCCTCTGTGAATATCTCAACCCCCTTCATGTGTTCATGCAGAAGACAGCGACACCCCATCGCCCCTAAGATCGCCCCCGGCTTCCCTCACCACGGTCATCACCATAAGGAACACCACATGCAGACAAGAGGGATTCTTCGCCGGCTCATGTTCACAGCGGGCTGCGCCCTGCTGCTGGGGTTGTCAGGTTGCGGCGGCGGAGGGGGTGGTG
>NZ_JBYSZY010000040.1:0-54686 GCF_058787635.1 Variovorax sp. FW305-3-2-15-B-LB1
CGTGGCGACGGCGGCGCGCGCGGCCCGGTCACCGAGAAGATCCAGTCGGCCTTCTTCGACATCGTGAACGGCAAGAACCCCAAGTACGCCCACTGGCTCACGAAGGTCTGAGGAACAACATGTCCACCAATGCAGTCGTCGAACTCCTCGCGAAGGAGCTCAACCACCAGGGCGGCGTGTTCTGCCCCAGCCCCAAGGCCGACATGAAGCTCTGGAACAGCCACCCGAAGGTCTACCTCGACGTGGCGCGCACCGGCGAAGCCAAGTGCCCGTACTGCGGCACGGTGTACCGCCTGAAGGCGGGCGAGACCGTGTTCAGCCGCCACTGAGCGGCCAGGCGGAAAAAAGAAACCGGCCCTCGCGGCCGGTTTTTTCGTTTCAGCTTCGCTGGGCCCTCGGCCACAGGCCACGCCACGGATCGGGGTCCTGCGATTCCTGCGCCAGCCGCAGGTAGACCATCGCGATCCACAGCACGGCCAGCCCGATCTGCGCATCGCGCATCGCCGAATTCACGCTCGACGCGATGAGCGCGATGAGCGTCGCGGCCAGCGCGTAGCGGCCGGCGATGTCGGGCCGGCGCCAGGCCTGCCAGACGGCGACGAGCATGATCGCCAGCAGGCTCAGGATGCCGGGGATGCCGCTTTGCGCGCCCACCCAGAGGAAGTCGTTGTGCGGCATGTTGGAGTCGGCGAACAGCGCCGGGCCGCGCTTGTGCCACTGGTCGGTCCAGCCGCCGATGCCCCAGCCCGCGACGGGTTGGTCGGCGATCATGGCGCCGGTGTCGCGGTACATGTAGTAGCGGATGATCCAGCTGCCGTGGAACACGGCGCCGGTCTGCGCCTTCTCGAGCTCCTCGATGCCGGTCTCGACCTTCTGCTGCAGCTGCGGCAGCTGGTACAGGCTCGCGCCGATCACCACCGCGCCCAGGATCAGCGCCGCCGACAGCGCCTTCAGGTGGTTCTTCCACTGGTGCAGGCAGACCACCGGAATCACCAGCAGCAGCGCGAGCACCGAGGTGCGCGACGTGAGCGGCAGCGCGACGACGGCGCCCAGCCCGAGCACGAGCGCGAAGGCCGCCAGTGCGCGCAGGGGCCGGTGCCCCGTGATCTGCGACAGTCCGTAGACCGCGGCGCTGGCCGCGACGATGCTGAACAGCAGCGCGTTGCTGATCGACTTGTTGCCCACTTCCATCACCACGCCGCGCAGCGCGCCCGGCACCGGAAAGCCCAGGCTGTAGTGCAGCACGATGAGCACGATGTTGAGCGCCGCGATCAAGAGGAAGCCGCGCAGCGCCCACAGCGCCTCCTCGCGCGTGAGCGCCATCGCCATCAGGAAGGTGAAGGCGATGCGCAGTCCGTGGAACAGGTTGGAGGGGGTCTCGGGGTAGTGCGGCCGCACGGCCAGCACGATGAAGGTCCACGCCACGTAGGCGACCACCGGCCACCACAGCGGGTTGGCGCGCAGCCGCGCACAGCGCTCGCGCAAGCCGCCGCCCACCAGCAGGGCAAGCAGCAGCACGATGGCCGACAGGTAGGTGACGCCGACCGGCATGAACACCACCAGCCCCCAGAACATGGCCGCGGGCCGAACGATGTGCGATCTCTGCATAGGGCCGGGATTTTAGGTGCGGCCCCTCGGCCGAACCTGACTTGTCCCTGCGCACCCGAAGGCGCTCAGTGCGCTGCGGCGGCAGGGCCTTGGGCTGGCAGGCAGATCACGAAGCTCGCGCCGCCACCCGGCCGGTCTTCGCAGCGCACCGATCCGCCGTGGCGCTCGGCGATCGACTTCACCAGCGCCAGCCCCAGGCCGACGCCGCCGTTGCGCTCGCTGGCGCCGGGCAGGCGGTAGAAGGGCTCGAAGATGCGTTCGCGCAGCGTCGCCGGCACGCCCGGCCCGCGGTCGTTGACCCGCACCGTGGCGTAGCCGCCGGCGCTGCCGAGTTCGACGCTGATCTCGCCGGCGCCGTAGCGGCGGGCGTTCTCGAGCAGGTTGCGGATCGCGCGGCGCAGCAGGCGCGACACGCCCGGCACGGTGAGCGTGGCGTTGTCGGTGCCTTCGGCCAGGTCGAGTTCGGCGTTCACCTGCGCGCACTCTTCGGCGGCCAGGCCGGTCAGGTCGACGGCTTCGATGGTGCCCATGTCGGCCTCGCTGGCGTCGAGCCGGCTGGCCAAGAGGATCTCGTCGATGAGCTGGTCGAGCTCGCCGATGTTGCGCGAGATCTCCTCGCGCGCCGCCGGGCTGGGCTGGTCGCCCATGAGCTCCAGGCCCATGCGGATGCGGGTGAGCGGCGAGCGCAGCTCGTGCGAGGCGTTCGCCAGCAGCGACTTGTGGGAACGCACGAGCTGCTCGATGCGTTCGGCGGAGGCATTGAATCGCTTGGAGAGATCGGCCACTTCGTCTTGTCCTTCCTCGATCACGCGCGCCGAGAGGTCGCCCTCGCCCCAGCGCTGCACGCCGCGCTGCAGGGTCTCGAGCCGCTGGGTGATGCGCCGCACGATCGGGTAGACGCCCAGCGCCACCGCCACGCCCACCAGCGCAATCATCCAGCCCAGCCCGAACGGGGTGCGCCAGGGCGCGAAGCCGCCGGTGCCGGTAGGGCGCTCGCGCGGCGCCACGCGCAGCGTCATGTCGCGGCCGTCGCTCAGCTGCACATCGAACTCCAGGCCCTGGCCGGGCACGCGCATGGCCTTGCCGGTGCCGATGGTGCGGTCCTGGCTGTCGAGCACGACCACCTCGCGCGGCACCGGCGCCAGGCGTTCGCGCTCGGCTTCGGCGGCCACGCGCACGATCCAGTTGGCCATCAGCGTGAGGATGACCACGCCGCCGACCACCGCGAGCCAGATGCGGACGTAGAGGTGGCGGCGGTAGAGGCTGCGCAGCATCGCGGGGCGGTCCTGTCAGGTCAGTCCTGTTGCTTGGCGAACACGTAGCCCACGCCGCGCACGGTGAGGATGCGCTTGGGGTTCTTCGCGTCGACCTCGATGGCGGCGCGGATGCGGCCCATGTGCACGTCGATCGAGCGGTCGAAGGCCTCGAGCTCGCGGCCGCGCACGGCTTCCATGATCTGGTCGCGCGTGAGCACGCGGCCCGCGCGCTCGGCCATCGCCACCAGCAGGTCGAACTGGTAGGAGGTGAGGTCGGCCAGCGCGCCGGCCACCGACACGGTGCGCGCGTTGCGGTCGATCTCCAGCGTGCCGAAGCGCATCACCGTGGAGGCTTCGGCCTCGGTGGCGTTCTCGCTGCGCCGGCGCAGCACGGCGCGGATGCGCGCCAGCAGCTCGCGCGGCTCGAAGGGCTTGGGCAGGTAGTCGTCGGCGCCGATCTCCAGGCCGATGATGCGGTCCATGGGGTCACCCTTGGCCGTGAGCATCAGCACCGACACCTTGGCCAGCGGGCCGGGCAGGGCGCGGATGCGGCGGCAGACCTCGAGCCCGTCGGTGTCGGGCAGCATCAGGTCGAGGATCACCAGGTCGGGCGCGTGCTGCTGCAGCTGCTCCAGGCCGGTGGCGCCGTCGCCGGCGTGGTTGAAGGCGAAACCCGACTGCGTCAGGTACTCGCCCACCATCTGCGCCAGGCGGGCGTCGTCTTCGATCATCAGGAGTTGGGGGGTGCTCATGCGCTTCATGGTCGTTCACCGGGAGCAAGCGGGCTTGAACGCTCCGTAAAGTTGGGTAAACGCAGCATCGCCCTGTCAACCTGGATCGCTGCGAAAAACATAGCGCCTCGCCCAGGTTGCGTGGGCGCCATGCGGCAATGATGACGTACCGGGGCGCGGTTGCGTGTGTCAACACGCACCGCCGCCCCCGGGCGCAGGCCGGTCAGCCCGCGGCCTGCAGGCGCAGCCGCAGGGCCAGCGCGGCCGACAGCGGCAGGTCGATGGGCGCGTTGGCGCTGCCCGGGGCCTGGGCCAGCGCCTCGAACAGGGGCAGGGCGTCGGCCATCGGGTTGATGTCCTTCAGCGTGGCGGCGGCGGCCGAGCGCGGCGCGGTCGCCGCACCGTCGCCGACCAGCGACCAGTCGAGGCTGGCCACCGTGCGGGCCGTGCGCTCGGGCGCGATCACCAGCGCCACGGCCAGCAGGCCGCGGCTGTCGGTCACCGAGGCCAGCGCGCCGACCGTGGGAGCGTCGTAGCCCACCAGCAGCACCGGCGTCTGGTCGGCCGCGCACTGCACGGCCGCTTCGAGCAGGCCGGCGGCAAAGCTGTGGCCGTAGGCCGAGACGGCGTTGCTGGCCGCCATGCAGCCGGTGCCGATGGTCCAGTAGCCCACGGCCGCGTTGTGCACCGAGTTGTGGAACTTGGTGGGCGACAGCATCTTCGGGTCGCCCGCGAGCGTGCTGCACATGTAGTCGTTGATCGACAGGTCGCCGTGCGCCGACGTGAACACGCAGGGCACGTCGGCCGCGGGGCGGTCGGCGCCCGCGATGGCCGCGGCGGCCACTTCGAGCGCCAGCGCCACGGTGTCGGGCGCGCGGCGGCGCTCGGCCGGGGCCAGCACCTGCGGCGAGGGCCGCTTGGCGGGCGGATCGCTCAGCGCGCCTTCGCCGCGGAAGGCCGCGCGCGCGGCCTCCCAACCGGGCAGCGTGGGGGTCCAGAAGGCGGGGCCTTCGATGTAGAGCGTCGGAGGCGTGTTCATGCGTTGACCGCCTTGCCGAAGACCAGCGCGCAGTTGTTGCCGCCGAAACCGAAGGAATTGGAGAGCGCGTAGCGCACCTCGCCCGTGGCGGGTTCGAGCTTGATCTGCGGGCCGAAGCCTTCGTCCAGCGTGCGCGTGTTGACCGTGCCCGGCATCAGGCCGCGCTCGATCGCCAGCAGGCAGACCACGGCCTCGACGATGCCCGCGGCGCCCAGCGTGTGGCCCATGAAGCCCTTGGTCGAGCTGGCGTGCGTGCGCGCCGGGAAGCGGCGTGCCACCAGCGCGCCCTCGACCTCGTCGTTCTTCTGGCTCGCCGTGCCGTGCATGTTGATGTAGTCGATGGCGTCGGCGGCCAGGCCCGCGCGCGCCAGCGCGTCGTCGAGTGCGCGCTCGGCGCCCAGGCCCTCGGGGTGTGGCGTCGACATGTGGTGTGCGTCGCTCGCCTCGCCGTAGCCCAGCAGCTGCGTGGCGCTCTCGCCGGCCTGCACGCGCTCGACCAGCGCGAAGCCGGCCGCCTCGCCCAGGCTGATGCCCTTGCGGTCGGCGTCGAAGGGGCGGCAGGGCTCGGTGGAGACCAGCTCCAGCGAGTTGAAACCGAACAGCACGCTGCCGCACAGCGTGTCGGCGCCGCCGACCACGGCCGCGTCGGCCAGGCCCAGGCGGATCAGCCGCTCGGCCGAGGCGAACACCTTGGCGCTGGACGAGCAGGCGGTCGAAATCGTCTCGCTCGGGCCGTCGATGCCCAGCACCTGCTGCACGAACATGGCCAGCGAATGCGGCGTGTGGACGGCCGCGCGGCGCTGGTCCGGCGGAAAGTTGCCGTCGGCGTCGAGCTGCGTGTAGGCCAGCTCGGTCTCGCCGATGCTGGCCGTGGAGGTGCCGAGCACCAGCGCGATGCGCGCCGCGCCGTACTTCTGGCGCGCGGCCGCGACCGCCTCGAGGAAGCCGTCGGCCTGCAGGCCCAGCCAGGCCAGCCGATTGTTGCGGCAGTCCCAGAACGCGGCCGATTCGGGCAGGCGGACGTCTTCCAGGCCGTCGACGCGGCCGATCCAGGTCGGCAGCGGCGCTTCGCCGAAATCGTTGGCGCGCAGGCCGCTGCGCGAGTGCGCGAGTGCGTCGGCGTGCGCTTCCTTGCCGACGCCGACGGCCGAGGTGGCCGTGTAGGCACTGATTTGAAGGGGAGAAATTCGGGACGGCACGATGGATGTGGGGGCAGGCGACAGGCGAAAGGGCGTCGGCGACAGAAGAAAAAGCGGGAAAGCGCAATTTTCACGCAATGAATGTCGCAGCCTACCAGCGTTGCGTATCAGGTTGCGTCGGCTGTTTCCTATAGATGACAGCTCCGGCGCAGGCCCTATTGACGCTCGCCGTCGCCTGTGCGGGCCGCCATGCGCGAGGCCAGCGCCACCAGCAGCAGCACCGGCACGCCCAGCAGCGCGGTGGCGGTGAAGAAGGTGCTGTAGCCGTAGGCGTCGACAAACGCGCCCGAATAACCGGCGATGAACTTCGGCAGCAGCAGCATCAGCGAGCTGAACAGCGCGTACTGCGTGGCCGAGTAGCTGATGTTGGTCAGGCTCGACAGGTAGGCGATGAAGGCCGCCGAGGCGATGCCGCCGGCCAGGTTGTCGGCCGAGACCACCGCGATCAGTGCCGTCAGGTCGTGCCCGCGCGTGGCCAGCCAGGCGAACAGCAGGTTGCTCGCGGCGCTCAGCACCGCGCCCAGCATCAGCACCCGCATCACGCCCAGGCGCATCGACAGCACGCCGCCCACGAAGGCGCCCACCAGCGTCATGATCACGCCGTAGATCTTGCTGACCGTGGCCACCTGGTCCTTGGTGAAGCCCATGTCCACATAGAAGGGGTTGGCCATGATGCCCATCACCACGTCGCTGATGCGGTAGATGGCGATCAGCGCCAGGATCAGCGCCGCCTGCCACTTGTAGCGGCGGATGAAGTCGGCAAAAGGCTCGATCAGCACGCTTCGCAGCCATTCGCCCGCGTTCTTCGCCTTCGGCAGCGCGCGCCGCACCGGTTCGGGCGACAGCAGCACCGTGAGCACGCCGACCGCCATCGAGGCCGCCATGACGAGGTAGGCCGTCTTCCAGGCGCCGTTCTGGTAGGCCGCTGCGCCGGTGACCGCCACGGCGGGCGCCACCTCGGCCCAGGCCGCGACCCACAGCACGCCGGCGCCGGCCCAGATCATCGCCAGCCGGTAGCCCGTTTGATAAGCGGCGGCCAGCGCGGCCTGCTTGCGCGTCTCGGCCGATTCGATGCGGAAGGCGTCCAGCGCGATGTCCTGCGTGGCCGAGCCGAAGGCCACCAGCAGCGCGCACCAGATCAGCGGCTGCAGCCCCAGGCGCGGGTCGTTCATCGCCATGCCGACCAACCCGACGATCACCATGCCCTGCGCCAGCAGCAGCCAGCCGCGCCGACGCCCGAGCAGCGTGGTCAGCGGCGGCAGCGGCAGCCGGTCGACCAGCGGCGCCCAGACCCACTTGAAGCCATAGGCCAGCCCGACCCAGCTCAGGTAGCCGATGGTGGTGCGGTCGATGCCCGCCTCGCGCAGCCGGAAACTCAGCGTGCCCAGCACCAGCAACAGCGGCAGGCCGGCCGAGAAGCCCAGCGCGAGCATGCGCAGGGTGGCGGGTTCGAGGTAGACCTTGAGCGCGTCGCGCCAGGGCAGCGCGGCGCTCGCGGGGGCTTGGGTGGGTTCGGCGGGCGGTGCGGACATGAGTGGGGGATTGTCCATGAGCTATGGAGGACATCGGCGCGCCCGCTCGTCTCCATTTGTTCCTATCATCCGGGCACCTATGTGCACACGATGCGAACGCCCCCTTTCCGCCCTCTCCGAAGCCTCGGCCTGGAACCCGCGCCGGGCCTTCCTGCTGGCCGCCGCCGGTGCGGCGCTGAGCGCACCGGCGCTGGCGCAGGTCAATGTCGGCAATGCCTCGGTGGCGCGCAACCTCGTGCCCGCCGACCAGATCGAGGCGGCCGGCGTGCAGCAGTACGGCCAGCTGCTCGAACAGGCGCGCGCCAAGGGCGCACTGGCCGGCGACGGCAACCCGCAGCTGCAGCGCCTGCGCACCATCGCGCAGCGGCTCATTCCCTTCGCCCTGCCGTGGAACACCCGCGCCCGCGAATGGAAGTGGGAGGTGAACCTGATCGGCAGCAAGCAGATCAACGCCTTCTGCATGCCCGGCGGCAAGATCGCCTTCTTCACCGGCATCCTCGAGCAACTCAAGCTGAGCGACGACGAGGTCGCGATGGTCATGGGCCATGAAATGGCGCACGCGCTGCGCGAACACGCCCGCGCCCGCATGGCCAAGAGCGTCGGTACCGGCGCGGCGCTGTCCATCGGCGCGCAGCTGCTGGGGCTCGGCCAGGTCGGCGACCTCGCGGCGCGCGCCGGCACGCAGCTCATCACCCTGAAGTTCAGCCGCAGCGACGAGACCGACGCCGACCTCGTGGGCCTGGAGCTCGCCGCGCGCGCGGGCTACGACCCGCAGGCCTCGGTGTCGCTGTGGAAGAAGATGGCCACCGCCTCCAAGAACCAGGGCGGCCTGAGCTTCTTGTCGACCCACCCGAGCGGGCCGGACCGCATCGCCAAGCTCGAGGCGAACGTGCCGAAGGTCGAGAACCTGTACCGGGCGGCTGCGCGCAAGTAGCCGGCTGCTCGCCCCGGCTCCGCTCAGTCGGCGGTGATGTTCCCCTTCTTCACCACCGCCGCCCAGCGCTGCGCGTCCTTCTGGATCAGCGCGCCGAACGCCGCCGGCGTCGAGCTGGCGGGCACCATGCCTTGCGACTCGAAGGACTTCGCCACCTCGGGCGACTTCAGCACCGCGGCGATCTCAGTGTTGAGCCGCGCCACCACGTTGGCCGGCGTGCCCTTGGGCGCGAGCACGCCGTACCACATGTCGACGTTGTCGGCGGTCACGCCGGCCTCGGCCAGGGTGGGCACATCGGGCAACTGCGGCAGGCGGTGGCCGCTGCCGGTGGCGAGCGCCTTGAGCTTGCCGGCCTGGATGTGCTGCAGCGCCACGTGCACCGGCAGGAACATCGCGTCGATGCGCCCGCCGAGCAGGTCGGTGACGGCGCCGGCCGTGCCCTTGTAGGGCACGTGCAGCAGGTCGGTGCCGGTGCCCTGCATCAGGAGCGCCATCGACAGGTGGTGCGGCGTGCCGACGCCGGGCGTGGCGTAGGTCAGCTTGCCGGGGTTGGCCTTGGCGGTGGCCACCAGTTGCGCGAGCGAGCCCGCCTTCTGGGTGGCCGGGTTGGTCACCAGCAGCAGCGTGCCCCACGAGGTTTGCGACACCGGCGTGAAGTCGGCCACCGGGTCGTAGGCGAGCGACTTGTACAGGCCCTTGTTCATCACCAGCGTGTTGACCTGCACCAGCAGCGTGTAGCCGTCGGGCTTGGCGCGCGCCACCTTCTCGCTGCCGATGTTGCCGCTGGCGCCGGCGACGTTCTCCACGATCACCGGCTGGCCGAGCACGGCGGGCAGGCGGGCCGAGAGCTGGCGTGCGATCAGGTCGATGCCGGTGCCGGGCGTGTAGGGCACCACCAGCGTCACCGGCTGGTCGGGCCAGGCATGGGCGGCGGCGGCGCTGGCCGCAACCATCAGGGTGGCGAAGGTCCTGGTCAGAAATTTCATCGTGTCTTGTCTCCGTCTTGATCTGTGAATGTGCCGGCGCTCAGAGGTACGACGCGCGCGCCTTCAGCGCCGCCGGGTCGTAGCCGGCCACGCGCTTGTAGTGGTCGGAGATCGCCTGCAGTTCCTGCTGCGTGACGATCGCGTCGAGGTTCTCGACGCGCTGGCCGCCCGAGCGCTCGAACACCTCACGCAGGATGGTGTCGGGCGGGTTGCTGCGGTTGGTCAGCACCACGTCGGTGGTGGCCTTCACGCGCACGCGGTCGTAGGTGTCGAGCGCTGCGATGCCCACGCCTTCGCGCTTCATCGCGCCTGCGAGAAAACGCGCGTCGATGATCGCCTGGCCCGCGCCGTTGGAGCCGCGCGGCACCATCGGGTGCGCGGCATCGCCCAGCAGCGTGAGGCGTCCGTGGCTCCAGCGCGGCAGCGGGTCCTGGTCGACCATCGGGTACTCCAGGATGGTGTCTGAGGCCAGGATCAGCGCGGGCACGTCGAGCCAGTCGAAGTGCCAGTCGGCGAAGGCGGGCAGGAAGTCCTCGAGGCGGCCGGCGCGGCTCCAGTCGCGCATCGCGGGCTGGGGCGCGTGGATCTCGGCGACCCAGTTCACGAGCTGGCGGCCCTGGTCGTCGATGTCGTTGCGGATCGGGTAGATCACCATCTTGCCGACGGTGAGCCAGCCCGCGCGCACCATGCTGCCGCCCGAGAGAAAGGGCTTCCAGGCCGCGGTGCCGCGCCACATGTTGATGCCCGAATAGCGCGGCGCGCCCTCGTTCGGATACAGCTGCTTGCGCAGCGCCGAGTGGATGCCATCGCAGCCCACCGCGACCGCGCCGCGCACCGGCGCGCGGCCGTCGGCAAAGTGCACCGTCACGCCGTCGGCGTCCTGTTCGACGCCGGTGCAGCGGTGGCCGCACTGCACGCTGTCGGGGCCCAGGCGCTTACGCGTTTCGTTCAGCAGCACGGTCTGCAGGTCGCCGCGGTGGATCGAGTACTGCGGCCAGTCGTAGCCCGCATGCTGGCCGGCGGGCTCGCGAAACACGAGCTGGCCGTGCTCGGTGAAGAAGACCGCCTCCTGCGTGCGCACGCCCACGGCGTCGAGCGCGTCGAGCAGGCCCAGCTCGGACAGCTCGCGCACCGCATGCGGCAGCAGGTTGATGCCCACGCCGAGCGGGCGCAGCTCGGGCACGGCCTCGTACACACGGCAGGCGATGCCGGCCTGGTGCAGGCTCAGGGCGAGGGTCAGGCCGCCGATGCCGGCGCCGAGGATGATGACTTCGTTAGGTGCGGTGCTCATGGGGTCCGTATTGGGACCGCAAACGATGCATATGGGAAATTTAGATGTGATATGGATTTATCATGGATCCTTATGAACCTGACCACGCGCCAGATGCGCGCCTTTCTGCAGGTGGCGCGCATCGGCAACTTCACCCGCGCGGCGGAGCAGGCGCACATCACCCAGGCCGGCCTGAGCATCCTGATCCGCGAGATGGAGAAGCAGCTCGGTTGCCGCCTGTTCGACCGCACCACGCGCATGGTGAGCCTCACGCCGGCCGGGCGCCGGCTGTTGCCGGTGGTGGAGCGGCTCGTCACCGACCTCGATGACGTGGCCGCCGAACTCGGCGCCGAGGGCGACGCGGCGCGCCAGACGCTGCGCATCGCGGCCACGCCGCTGGTGTCCTCGCACCTGCTGCCCTGGGTGTTCGCGAGTTTTCGCCAGGCGCATCCGCAGGTCGTGCTGCGCCTCTTCGACGCCGACCTGCGCGACGTGGAAGCGATGGTGGCCGCGGGCGAGGCCGACCTCGGCCTGGGCTTCTTCTTCAAGGCCGCGGCGGGGCTCGACCGCACGCCCGTGGGGCGCTTCGAGCTGATGCGCGTCACGCAGGCCACGGCCGACGGCGAACCGGTCGGCACCGCACCCTGGTCCGCGCTGCGCGGCGCCACGCTGATCGGCCTGCCGCCCGGCAACCCGATCCAGAAGGTGATCGAACGCCAGCTCGGCGAGATCGGCCTGGCCGACGCGCAGCGGCCCGCCTTCAACTTCTTCGGCACGCTGATCTCGATGGTCGAGGCCGGCTTCGGCACCGCCGTGATGCCCACCTTCGCGCTGGCGGCCTGCCGCCGTCACCGCGTGAAGACCGACGTGCTGCTGAAGCCGCGCGTGGGCATGGACTTCTTTCGCCTGACCAAGCGCGGCACGCACGAGACCGAGGCGATGCGCGCCTTCAGCGAGACGCTGGCCAAGGCCTTGCCGGTGTTGTCCCGCTAGCCGTTACACCATCGCGTTGTCGCCGCCCGGGATCTCGTGCGCCTTGATCTGCCGGCGCGTGAGCTTGTAGAGCGTGGACGACAGGAAGCCGTCCTGGTGGGTGTTCTTGGTGACGTTCACCACGAACTCGTCCTCGGGCGCCACGGCCTGCGCGCCCATGATCCAGCGCACGCTCTCGCGGTAGTTGTAGAGCACCTTGTCGTTGGCGTCGGCCAGCAGGGTCGACAGCGTGGCCATGGCGATGGCGTCGCCATTGGTGGCGTGCTCGCGCACGAAGTCCAGGTGGCGGTGGCGCACGGGGATGTCGGACAGGTCGCTGATGAACATCAACGCGCCTTCGGTGGCGTCGTCGTGGCCCAGCTCGCGGGCCTTCAGCATGGCCTCGACCGCCTGCGCCTGCAGCGCGGGGCGTTGCGCCGCGGGCGTGGCGTCTTCCCAGGCCATGTCGTGGCAGAGGTAGCCCAGCTTGTAGGCTGCGACGCTGTTGCCGGCCTGTGCCGCCTGGCCGTAGCAGTGCATCGCCTGCTGCCGGTCCTTGGTGCCGTGCTCGCCGCCCGCGTGGAAGATGCCGAGCGTGAGCAGGCACGATTTGTCGCCGGCGGCCAGCCCCATTTCCAGGATCTCGAAGGCTTCCTGGTTGCGCGGCACGCGCCACAGCGCGCGGGCCAGGTCGTCCCAGTTCTCGGTGCCGGCGTTGCGTTCGCGCGCGGCCGCCAGCCAGGCGTTGCCGGTCGCCGCGTTGGGCACGAAGCCGAAGGCGCCCTTCAGGCTGCAGTAGCCGTGCAGGATCAGCGCGGTGTTGCATTCGTAGGCGTTGGCGCTGTTGCAGATGGCCTGGCCCAGCCACTGGCCGCCGGGGTCCTGCTCCAGGGCGACGTGCACCGCCATGTTCATGGCGTAGTCGTCGTCGATGGGATGGTGGCTCTCGGCCTCGCGCAGGCAGGCCAGTGCCTCGGCGTGCTGGTCGAGCATGTAGTGGCTCACGGCCAGCCAGCGCAGGGTTTCCCAGCGGTGGTAGGGGTAGAGGGCCTCCTGGGCGCGCTGGCGCGTGGCGGCCATGCGCTGCTGCGCTTCGGCCGGGTCTTCGTCCTTGTCGACGCTGTTGCCCTGGTAGTCGTCGCGCCAGATCTCGTGGCGCAGCCGGTCTTTCTCGACCTCGCTCAGGTGGGCGCAGGCGGGCGAGGCGATGAAGGCGCGCACGCGCTCGTGGCTGCCGCCCCAGCGCGGCTGCTGGAACCAGACGCACTGGCGCATGAAGAAGAACAGCCGCGGGTGCACGTGCAGCGTGGCGTGGATCCAGTAGGACGTGCCGCTGATCACCTTGCGGCCCTGCACGGGCGAGGGCAGGGCGGTGGGCACGGCCTCGGGGCAGGCGATGCGCTCGTCGTGCGCCAGGCCGGAGCGCGCGAGTTGCGCCAGCAACTCGTCGCGGGTGGCCTCGTCGTCGTCCAGCGAAAAGTCGTGCTGCAGCGGCTTGTCGGGCCCGCGGCCGCTGCGGACCAGCTCGGTCAGCCAGTCGGGCTCGTTGAAGGCCGAGGTGCTCTGCAGCAGCAGGGCGCAGGCGGTCCACATCGTGGGCGCGAGCGTGAGGGCGCGCAGGGCGGCCACGGCGCAGCGCGTGGCGCAGGCATGGGCGCATTCCCAGCCCAGCGCGGTGACCGTGCTGGCCCAGCCCGAGCCGCGGTACTCGTAGGCCCAGTGGTACCAGTAGTGCGCTTCGCAGAGCCAGGCGTGGGCCGATTGCGGGCGGGCGGCCTGCCATGCGGCCAGGCGGGCCAGCCCTTCGGCGCCGTCGGCGGTGCAGCCGGCCAGGTCGTCGGGCAAGGCGCCGTAGTAGCGCTCTTCCTCGTCGCGGTCTTGAAAGCTGGCGGCCAGCGCGTCGTCGAGCCGCTGGTCGAGTGCGGCGTAATCGCCGGCGCGCAGCAGCGTGTCGATGTCGCAGAGCTTCCAGCGCGCGGGCGCAGGGGGAATCACGGTCGCTGCGGCGGAGGGCGTGTGGGTGGTCATGGGCGGGGCTCGCGCGTCAGGCCGACGCGGCAGGGGCGAGGGTGACGGGTTGGGGATCGAAGATGCGGTAGCGCTTCCAGGGCAGCGTGAGCCAGTTGCCCTGGGTGTTCTGCAGGTGCTCTTGCACCTCCAGCGTGGCGCGCGACGAGGCGGGGCCGTCCTGGCTGCTGATGCGCAGCCAGTGCAGCCGCGCCCGCGCATAGGCGTGGCCGAAGTCTTCCCAGCTTTCGAAGCTGTCCTGCGCGCGCTGCGCATTGAGGAACAGCACCAGCCAGGCCTGCGACTCGGGCACCCAGCCCAGCAGCGCGATGCAGCGCACCAGGAAGGCGGTGCGCGCGCAGTCGAAGGCCAGCGCGTCGCGCACCTGGCCTTCGGCCGCGAGCTGTTCGTAGAAATTGGCGTGGGTGCGGCCGAGCCCGCCGACCCAGCCGACCAGCGCGGCCTGCATCTGCGTGGCGATGTCGCGCTCGGGCAGGTCGGCGGCCATGTTCATTTCGCGCAGCACCTGCTTGGCCAGCCGCTGGCGCTGCTCGGCGGGCACGTCGAGCGCCAGCGTGTCGCTGTCGCAGCGCAGGCCGTTGCGCAGCAGCAGGATGTCGCCGAGCGCCAGCGCCCAGCGGCGGCGGTTGGGCACCACCTTGCCGGCGTCGGCCCGGGCCTGCGCGGCGCGCACCGCGAGGTCGGCGTTGGCCTTTTCCATGTGGCCGATCGCCGTGCCCGAGCCGTGCACGACGATACGGAATGCCGTGCGCACGACGAACCACGCGATGCGCACCCCGAGGTACAGCAGGCCCAGGAACACAACGATGACGATGGCCTGCGTCATGGCAATGCCGCTCCCAGCGGCGGCGCGCACACGGCGGCGCTCAGCGAGATGCCTTCGATCTCCAGCATCGCGGCGGGCGCCGGCGTAGGGGCCGCCTGCAGCGACGGCGGCAACCGGTTCGGGGGCAGCGTCAGCCGGGCGGCGGCGGCCACCGCCACGTCCATCTGCCGCAGCCGCGCCAGCTCGTGCGGCGCGATGCGCAGCAGCAGCCATTGCAGCGCCGGCGGCGGCTGCTCGAAGTGCTCGATCAGGTGGAAGTTGCCGCTCATCACGCTGAGCAGGAAGTCGGGGCTCTGTACGTCGGTGACGAACTTCCATTCGCCCCGGGCGGCGTCCGAGGCCTCGGGCTCGAACACCAGGCCCATGCCCTCGCAGTCGCTGTGGCGCTCGCCGCGCGGCGGCAGCGTGCGCAGGAACTGCAGCACGTCGTCGGCGTACTTGCGGATCGGGTGGCGGTTCTGCTTGCCCTTGATCTGGTCGACGCGCAGCCCGTCCGGATGCACTTCGAGGCTGATGGTCACGTGCGGCAGGTTGCCCGCGCTGCGCAGCGTGAACAGGCGCAGCCGGCCGCTCTGCGCGGCGCTCGCGTACTGCTCGCCATAGCCGCCGTTCAGCTTCTTGATGTTGGCGAACTGGCCCAGGCAGTGCTGCATGTGGAACGACTCGTAGGCCATCTCCTCGCGCAAGGCCGCATGGCTGCCGATGAACTCGAAGATCACGCCGTTGGGCGTGCGCAGCACTTCCTTCAGCGCCAGGCCGCTGCTGGGCACCCAGCCCTTGTTGCGCTTGGCCTGCATGCGCTGGTGCTCCTGCTCCCACAGGGCCATGGCCATGAAGCAGGTGATGCGCTGCAGTTTCTGTTCGAGCCGCGTGCCGCGCCGCGAGCGCAAGAACTCGACCAGCATGCGTTCGCGGTCGACCAGCAGCAGGTGGTCGGGGTCGAGGTAGTAGAAAGTCTTCGGGGCGGCTTCGGCGGCGGGCGATTCGGCCGTGTTGCCCTTGTGGCCCTTGGACTTTTCCTTGTCCTGCACGGACGCCGCGTTCACCGCGACAGGGGCGCGCGGCTGCAGCTGCTTGGCCAGCCACTCGGGCAGCGGCTTGTCGGGCCCGGCCGCGGCCAGGTAGTCGGCGGGCGACTGCACCGGCAGCACATTGCCGAAGCTGCCGATGGCCCAGCGGAAGAAGTGGTTCAGCAGCCAGGCCGCCATGTCGGCGTCGTCGCCGCGCTCGGCGCTGCGGCGCGCGATCGCGGCCTTCACTTCGGGCGCGTTCACCACGTCGCGCGGCAGGTACACCGCCGTCGCCGCGGCCGTGGGCGGCGAGGACGGGTTCGTGGACGGAGACGGAGTCGGGATCGGCATCGACGGGCGGGCGACTTACAGCGTGAAGTCGTACTCCACCGTGATCGGCGCGTGGTCGCTGAACTTGACCGTCTTGTAGATCGCCTCGGTGCGCGCCAGCGCGCCCATGGCCGGCGTGGCCAGGTGGTAGTCCAGCCGCCATCCCACGTTGTTCGCGTAGGCCTGGCCGCGGTTGCTCCACCAGGTGTAGGCCTCGGCCGTGGTGTCGGGCTTGAGGCGGCGGTACACGTCCACCAGGCCCGCGCCTTCGGTGCCGGCGTCGAGCAGGCGCGTCATCCAGGCGCGTTCTTCGGGCAGGAAGCCGCTGTTCTTCTGGTTGCCGCGCCAGTTCTTCAGGTCGATTTCCTGGTGCGCGATGTTGATGTCGCCGCACAGGATGAACTCGCGCTCCTTCTTCAGCGCCAAGAGGTGCGGGAAGAAGCCCTTCAGGAAGCGGAACTTGGCGGCCTGGCGCTCCTCGCCCGAGCTGCCGCTCGGGAAGTAGCAGCTGATGACCGAGAGCTTGCGTTTCGGCGTGTCGAAGCGCAGCTCGAGGTAGCGGCCTTCGGCGTCGAATTCGGGATCACCCCAGCCCACCACCACGGCGCTGGGCGCATGCTTCGTGTAGATGGCGGTGCCCGCGTAGCCTTTTTTCTCGGCAAAGTGGAAGTGGCCCTGCAGGCCGGCCATCTGCTCGAAGCGGCCCTCGACATCGCTGGCCTGGACGCGGATCTCCTGCATGCAAATACAATCCGGCGCGAGTTCGGCCACCCAGTCGGCGACGCCCTTGGTGGCCGCCGAGCGCAGGCCATTGAGATTGAGACTGGTCAGTTTGAACACAAGGAATTTCCAATGGCTGTAGACGGTCAGACAAGCAGCGCGGTGGCACAGGACTTCGTCCAGTTCGCGCTCGACGCCGGCGTGCTTCGCTTCGGCGAATTCAAGACCAAAGCCGGTCGCATGAGCCCGTATTTCTTCAATTCGGGCCTCTTCGACGACGGCGCCAAGATCGCGCGGCTCGCGGGATTCTATGCAGACCGCCTGGTCGAAAGCGGCCTCGAGTTCGACATGATCTTCGGCCCCGCCTACAAGGGCATCCCGCTGGGCGCCACCGTGGCCGCCGAGCTGGCCCGGCGCGGGCGCAACTACCCCTTCGCCTACAACCGCAAGGAAGCCAAGGCGCACGGCGAAGGCGGCAATCTGGTGGGCGCGCCCCTCAAGGGCCGCGTGCTCATCGTCGACGACGTGATGTCGGCCGGTACCGCGGTGCGTGAATCGATCGCCGCGATCCAGGCTGCCGGCGCCACGCCGCATGCCGTGGCCATCGCCCTGGACCGGCAGGAAAAAGCCACCGAGAACGGCGTCGACGTGGACCACAGCGCCGTGCAGTACGTGCGCAACCAGCTCGGCCTCGCGGTGGTGCCCATCGCCACGCTGGACGACCTGCTGAGCTACCTCTCGGGCAACGCCGCCGCCGACCTCGGCGCGCACCGCGAGCGCGTGCTGGCCTACCGCACGCGCTACGGCGCCTGAGACGCAGCGCCGATGCGACGCCCCGCGCGCGAACCCTCTTCTGCCGCCGCCGTGGCGTCGCTGTGGCTGGGCCTGGCGGCCCTGTCGTCGTGCGCAACGGTGCTGGCCCAGCCCGCCAAGACGGACGGGCCCGGTGTCGGCATCTACACCTGCGTCGACGCGCGCGGGCGCACGCTCACGGCCGACCGGCCGATCGCCGAGTGCAGCGACCGCGAGCAGCGCGAACTGAGCCCGAGCGGCACGGTGCGCCGCAAGCTGGAGCCGACCTACACGGCGCGCGAGCAGCAGGAGCGCGAGGACCGCGCGCGCGAAGCCGCCATCCAGGCCGCACGGCTCATCGACGAGCGCCGCCGCGAGCGCGCGCTGCTGGTGCGCTACCCCAACGCCACCACGCACGACCGCGAGCGCGTCGAGGCGCTGTCGCAGATCGATGCGGTGATCCAGGCCGCGAAGAAGCGCCTCGTCGAGCTCGCCGACGACCGCAAGAAGATCGACGAAGAGCTCGAGTTCTACAAGCAGGACACGAGCAAGGCGCCCGGCGCCGTGCGCCGCCGCATCGAGGACAACACGCAGAGCGTGGCCGTGCAGAACCGCTTCATCACGGAGCAGGAAGAAGAGAAGAAGCGTGTGAATGCGCGCTTCGACGAAGAGCGCGGGCGCCTGAAGACGCTCTGGTCACCGCAGAACGGCGGCAACCCGCGCTGAACGAACCCGCCGGGGCCTGACGCCAGGCCCCGGGGCTCGTTCGTGATCAGCCCAGCTTGGCTTTCAGCAGCTCGGTGACCTGCGCAGGGTTGGCCTTGCCCCCGCTGGCCTTCATGACCTGGCCCACGAGGCCGTTGAGCGCCTTCTCCTTGCCGCCGCGGTATTCCTCGACGTTCTTCGCGTTCTTGGCAATCACCTCGTCGAGGATCTTGTCGAGCGCGCCGGCGTCGTTCATCGGCTTCAGGTCTTTCGCTTCGATGATCGCGTCGACATCGCTGCCTTCGCCGCTCCACAGCGCTTCGAACACCTGGCGCGCGGCGTTGTTGGGCAGCGTGCCGTCGGCGATGCGCGTCACCAGCTGCGCGAGCTGCGCGGCCTTCACGGGTGCGGCCTCGATGCCGATCTCGGCGGCGTTCAGGCGGCGGGCCATCTCGCCGGTGATCCAGTTGCTGGCCAGCTTGGGCGCTGCGCCGGCATTCACCGCGTCGTCGAAGTACTGCGCCAGTGCCGCGCCCTGCGTGAGCTGCGCGGCGTCGTATTCCGACAGGCCGTGGTCGCGCACATAGCGCTCGGCCGTGGCACGCGGCAGCTCGGGCATCGTGGCGCGCACGCGCTCGATCCACTCGGCGGCCACCACGAGGGGCGGCAGGTCGGGATCGGGGAAGTAGCGGTAGTCGGCCGCGTCTTCCTTGGTGCGCATGGTGCGCGTCTCGCCGGTGGCGGGGTCGAACAGCACGGTGGCCTGCTCGATGGCGCGGCCCTCTTCGAGCTCGTCGATCTGCGAGTTGATCTCGTAGTCGATCGCCTGCTGCATGAACTTGAAGCTGTTCAGGTTCTTGATCTCGCGGCGCGTGCCGAGCTTTTCGCCGGGCTTGCGCACCGACACGTTGGCGTCGCAGCGAAAGCTCCCTTCCTGCATGTTGCCGTCGCAGATGCCGATCCACGTGACGATCTTGTGCAGCTCCTTCGCATAGGCCACGGCCTCGGCGGTGGAGCGCATGTCGGGCTCGGTCACGATCTCCAGCAGCGGCGTGCCGGCGCGGTTCAGGTCGATGCCGCTCTGGCCGATGAAGTCTTCGTGCAGCGACTTGCCCGCGTCTTCCTCGAGGTGGGCGCGCACGAGGCGCACGGTCTTCTTTTCTTCGCCGAGGAAGAACGACACCGCGCCGCCTTGCACCACCGGGATCTCGAACTGGCTGATCTGGTAGCCCTTGGGCAGGTCGGGGTAGAAGTAGTTCTTGCGTGCGAACACGCTGCGCGGCGCGATGTGCGAGCCCAGCGCCAGGCCCAGCTTGATGGCGCGTTCGACCGCGCCCTTGTTCATCACGGGCAGCGTGCCGGGCAGCGCCAGGTCGACCGCGCAGGCCTGCGTGTTGGGCTCGGCGCCGAAGGCGGTGGAGGCGCGGCTGAAGATCTTGCTTGCGGTCGACAGTTGCGCGTGCGTCTCGAAGCCGATGATGACTTCATAGCCGCGCACCAGCGGGCCGGTCGGGCGGCCTTGTTGTTGTGCTTCGAATGTGTTCACGGTCTCGCTCATGTCAGAAGCCCTCCGGCGTGCGCGTGTGCCAGTCGGTGGCTTGCTGGAAGCGGTGCGCTGCGTTGAGCAGCTTCGCTTCGCCGAAGTAGTTGCCGATCAGCTGCAGGCCCACGGGCATGCCGCCGTCGAAGCCCGCGGGCACGCTCATGCCCGGAAGGCCTGCGAGCGATGCGGGCAGCGTGAAGATGTCGGCGAGGTAGTCGGCCACGGGGTCGTCGCCGTGTTCGCCGATCTTCCAAGCGGTGGTCGGCGCGGCGGGGCCGGCGATCACGTCGCATTGCGTCAGCGCCTGCTGGAAGTCGTCCGCGATCATGCGGCGCACCTTCTGCGCCTGCAGGTAGTAGGCGTCGTAGTAGCCGTGCGAGAGCACGTAGGTGCCGATCATGATGCGGCGCTTCACCTCGTCGCCGAAGCCTTCGGCGCGCGTGCGCTCGTACATCTCGGCCAGGTCCTTGTACTGCTTGGCGCGGTGGCCGAACTTGACGCCGTCGAAGCGGCTCAGGTTGCTCGAGGCTTCGGCCGCGGCCAGGATGTAGTACACGGGAATCGACAGCTCGGTGCGCGGCAGCGAGACCTCGACGCGCTTGGCGCCGAGCTTCTCGTACTGCGCGAGCGCCGCATCGATGGCGGCGCGCACGCCGGGCGCCACGCCGTCGCCGAAGAACTCCTTGGGCACGCCGATGCGCAGGCCGTCGAGCGAATCGTTCAGCGAGCGGCCGAAGTCTTCGGCGGGCTTGTCGAGCGAGGTCGAGTCGCGGTCGAGGTCGGGGCCGCAGAAGGCCGACAGCAGCAGCGCGCAGTCTTCGGCCGAGCGGGCCATCGGGCCGGCCTGGTCGAGGCTGGAGGCGAAGGCCACCATGCCGTAGCGCGAGGCGCGCCCGTAGGTCGGCTTGATGCCGGTGATGCCGCAGAACGACGCGGGCTGGCGGATCGAGCCGCCGGTGTCGGTGCCGGTGGCGGCTGGTGCAAGGCGCGCGGCCACGGCCGCGGCGCTGGCGCCCGATGAGCCGCCCGGAATGCGGTCAAGGTTCCAGGGGTTGCGCACCGGCACGGCTTGGTCGTGGCCCACGGCGGGCACGGCGACGTTCTCGTTGGCCGAGCCCATCGCGAACTCGTCGCAGCTGAGCTTGCCCAGCGTGACCGCGCCGGCTTCGGCCAGGCGGCGCACCACGGTCGCATCGAAGGGCGAGCGGTAGCCCGCGAGCATCTTCGAGCCGGCGGTGGTGGCGAAATCGGTGGTGACGAAGATGTCCTTGTGCGCGATCGGAACGCCGGCCAGCGCGGGCGCGTTGCCCTTGGCGATGAGCGCGTCGGCCGCGCGGGCCTGGGCCAGCGTGACTTCTTCGTTGACGTCGACGAAGGTGCCGAGCGACTCGTGGGCCTTCATGCGGCCGAGAAACGCCTGCGAGGCCTCGACGGCCGACACCTTGCGATCGGCCAGCGCTTTGGCCAGCGCGACCACGCTCAATTGGTGCAGTTCACCGCTGCTCATCATTCGATCACCTTGGGCACGAGGAACAGGCCGGCTTCGACGGCCGGGGCGCTCTTCTGGTTGGCTTCGCGGTTGTTCGGCTCGCTCACGACGTCGTCGCGCAGGCGCAGCGTCACGTCTTCGAGCGCGGCCACGGGGTGCGCCAGCGGCTCGACGCCGGTGGTGTCGACCGCGCGCATGCGTTCGACCAGATCGAAGAAGCCGTTGATTTGAGTGAGCATGCGCTCGCTTTCATCTGGGGCAAGCTGCAGCCGCGCCAGGGAGGCGATGCGTGCAATATCGGAAGCGGAAAGAGACATAGATGGCTGACGGGTCGAAAAAACCGGAGGCAATCGCACGCCGAAGAGGGTGCCGACACGGGATTCAGAGGGGATTCGGTTATTATCCCGCCTTTGCCGCAACCCCCGCGAACGCGCCGGCTTTTGCGCCAAAAACGATCAATTCACCCCGTCAAACGACCCAAAAATAGAGCGACGACCTGCCGATGCGCAGGCCGTGCTCAGAGGATTCCGCACATGTTTGGAGCTTTCCGTCGGTACTTCTCCACCGACCTGGCGATCGACCTCGGCACCGCCAACACCCTGATCTTCGCCCGCAACAAGGGCATCGTGCTGGACGAGCCCTCCGTGGTCGCGATCCGCCACGAAGGCGGTCCCCATGGCAAGAAGGTGATCCAGGCCGTCGGCCGCGAAGCCAAGGCCATGCTGGGCAAGGTGCCCGGCAACATCGAGGCCATTCGCCCGATGAAGGACGGCGTCATTGCCGACTTCGTGATCACCGAGCAGATGATCAAGCAGTTCATCAAGATGGTGCACCCGCGCACGCTGCTCACGCCGAGCCCGCGCATCATCATCTGCGTGCCCTGCGGCTCGACCCAGGTCGAGCGCCGCGCCATCAAGGACGCGGCCGAAGCCGCCGGCGCCACCGCCGTCTACCTCATCGAGGAACCCATGGCCGCGGCCATCGGCGCCGGCCTGCCCGTCAGCGAAGCCTCGGGCTCGATGGTGGTGGACATCGGCGGCGGCACCACCGAAGTGGGCGTGATCTCGCTGGGCGGCATGGTCTACAAGGGCTCGGTCCGTGTGGGCGGCGACCGCTTCGACGAAGCCATCATCAACTACATCCGCCGCAACTACGGCATGCTGATCGGCGAGCCGACGGCCGAAGTCATCAAGAAGAACATCGGCTCGGCCTTCCCGGGCTCCGAAGTCAAGGAAATGGAAGTCAAGGGCCGCAACCTGTCCGAAGGCGTGCCGCGCAGCTTCACCATCAGCAGCAACGAAGTGCTGGAAGCCCTGACCGACCCCCTGAACAACATCGTCTCGGCCGTGAAGAACGCGCTGGAACAGACGCCTCCCGAACTGGGCGCCGACATCGCCGAGCGCGGCATGATGCTCACCGGCGGCGGCGCGCTGCTGCGCGACCTCGACCGCCTGCTCGCCGAGGAAACCGGCCTGCCGGTGCTCGTGGCCGAAGATCCGCTGACCTGCGTGGTGCGCGGCTGCGGCATCGCCCTGGAGCGCATGGACCGTCTGGGCAGCATCTTCACGAGCGAGTAAAAGGCGAAAGCCATCATCGGCCGGCCTCTGCTTGCGCAGGCCGGCTTTTTGTTATTTGATGCCGCACCACCGCCGGGTCTGACTACATGCCTCTGGGCACGCTCGATCGCACAGCGCCACCCCTGTTCAACCAGGGGCAATCGGCACTCAGCAAGCTGATCTTCTTCGGCGCGCTCTCGCTCTTCCTCATGGTCGCCGACGCACGCTTTCACCTCGTGAAGCCGATCCGCTCGGCCATCGGCGCGGTGCTCTACCCGGTGCAGATGGCGGCGCTCAAGCCGGTCATGCTGGTGATGGGCGGAAGCCGCTACTTCGAAGAGCTGCAGACCGCGCAGCGCAACGAAGACGAGGCCCGCAAGGCCCTGATGCTGCAGGCCGAGACCGCCAGCCGCGCCGACACGCTCGCGCAAGACAACGCCCGCCTGCGCGAGCTGCTCGAACTGCGCCAGACCACCACCACGCCGGGCCGCCCGGCCGAGGTGCTGTACGACGCGGCCGACCCCTACACGCGCAAGATCGTCATCGACCAGGGCCTCGCGCAGGGCGTGGCCGCCGGCTCGCCGGTGATCGACGCGCGCGGCGTGCTGGGCCAGGTGACCCAGGTGCTGCCCTTCACGAGCGAGGTCACGCTGGTGATCGACCGCGACCTGGCCATTCCCGTGCAGAACACCCGCACCGGCGTGCGCAGCGTGGCCTTCGGCGACGCCTCGGCGCACGGCGGCGGCATGGAGCTGCGCTTCATGGCGGCCAATGCCGACCTGCAGGAGGGCGACCTGCTGTCCACCAGCGGCGTCGACGGCATCTACCCGGCCGGCCTGCCGGTGGCCAAGATCGAACGCATCGAGCGCCGCGCCGATTCGGCCTTCGCGCGCATCTACTGCGTGCCGCTGGCCCGCGTGACCGCGGCGCGCTACGTGCTGGTGCTCGAGCCCTCGGGCGCCCCGGTGGCGCCGCCGCACGTCGAGGCCGCCTCCACCCAGCGCAAGCGCCCCGAAGGCAAGCCGGGCGCCGGCAAGAACGAGAAGAAACCGGCGGGAGCCACGCGATGATCAAGCGCCCCGGCCAGCAGCAGCTCTTGCTGCCCGTCAGCCCCGTCTTCATGTGGACCAGCCTGCTCGTGGCGCTGCTGGTCAACATGATCCCCATCGGCCGCGCCGCCTGGATGCCCGACCTGCTGGCGCTGGTGATCGTGTTCTGGGGCGTGCACCAGCCCGCGCGCGTGGGCATCGGCGCGGCCTTCATGTTCGGCCTGCTCATGGACGTGCACCAGTCGTCGATGCTGGGCCAGCATGCGCTGTCCTACACCACGCTGGGCTTCTTTGCGATCATGATCCACCGGCGCCTGCTGTGGTACCCGGTGCTCTCGCAGGCGCTGCAGGTGCTGCCGCTGTTTGCGCTGTCGCAGTTCATCGAGGTGATCACGCGCATGATCGGCGGCGGCGTGTTCCCGGGCTGGGGCGTGCTGGTCTCGCCGGCCCTCGAGGCGGCGCTGTGGCCGCTGGCCACCGCGCTGCTGCTGGCGCCCCAGCGCCGCACGCCCGAACCCGACGAGAACCGCCCCCTCTAGTCATGGTGCCCCCCGGCTTTTCACTTCGCTTCGCTGCGTGTAACTCCACCCCCCAAGGGGGAGGCGCGGCCCGCCTTGGGGCGGCCCGGCGGCGGCCGCCCCTCGCATTTGCCATCGCACCTGCGCACGCCTAAGCTTCCTGACGCCATGACCGAAATCCGCAACGTTGCCGCCGACCTGGCGCGCTTCAAGCGCCGCGTGATCGTCATCGGCCTGGCGGTGCTGTTCGCCTTCAGCCTGCTGGGCTCGCGGCTGGTCTACCTGCAGGTCGTGCGCCATGCCGACCTGGCCGAGCAGGCCGAGAGCAACCGCACGGCCGTGGTGCCGGTGGTGCCGAACCGGGGGCTCATCCTCGATCGCAACGGCATCGTGCTGGCCTCCAACTACTCGGCCTACACGCTGGAGATCACGCCCTCGAAGGTCGGCGACGTCGAGGAGACCATCAACAGTCTGACCAGCGTGCTCGAGGTGTCGCCGCGCGACCGCCGCCGCTTCAAGCGCCTGCGCGAAGACTCGCGCAGCTTCGACTCCATTCCGATCCGTACCCGCCTGAGCGACGAGGAAGTGGCGCGCTTCGCGGCACAGCGCTACCGCTTCCCGGGCGTGGAGATCAAGGCGCGCCTGTTCCGCAACTACCCGCAGGGCGAGCTGGCCTCGCACGTGCTGGGCTACATCGGCCGCATCAACCAGCGCGAGAAGACCGCGATGGAAGACTGGGACGAGGAAGACCAGGCCAATTACAAGGGCACCGACTACATCGGCAAGTTGGGCATCGAGCAGAGCTACGAGAAGATGCTGCACGGCCAGACCGGCGTCGAGCAGATGGAAACCTCGGCCGGCGGGCGCGCCGTGCGCCGGCTCGCCAGCCACCCGGCCACGCCGGGCAACACCGTCATGCTGTCGCTGGACATCAAGCTGCAGAAGCTGGTGGAAGACATGTACGGCGACCGGCGCGGCGCGCTCGTGGCCATCGACCCCAAGACCGGCGAGGTGCTGGCCTTCGTGAGCAAGCCCACCTTCGACCCGAACCTGTTCGTCGAGGGCATCGACACCGAGAGCTGGCAGGCGCTCACCGAATCGATCGACAAGCCGCTGCTCAACCGCGCGCTGCGCGGCACCTACCCGCCGGGCTCCACCTACAAGCCCTTCATGGCGCTGGCGGCGCTGCAGACCGGCAAGCGTGCCGCGAGCGTGGTGGTGAACGACCCCGGCTACTTCAACTTCGGCGGCCACCGCTTCGGCAGCCCCGAGGGCTACCTGGGCGGCGTCGACATGCGCCGCTCGATCCAGGTGTCGAGCAACATCTACTACTACTCGCTGGCCAACGAGATGGGCGTGGACCTGATCCACGACTTCATGAAGCCGATGGGCTTCGGCCAGATCACCGGCATCGACCTGGGCGGCGAAGTGCGCGGCGTGCTGCCCAGCACCGAGTGGAAGCGCAACGCCTACAAGCGGCCCGAGCAGAAGAAGTGGTACGCGGGCGAGACCATCTCGCTGGGCATCGGCCAGGGCTACAACGCCTTCACCATGCTGCAGCTGGCGCAGGCCACGGCCATCGTGGCCGACGGCGGCATGAAGCACCGGCCGCACCTGGCGCTGGCGATGCGCAACACGGTCAGCGGGCAGGTCGTGCCGCTGCCGCAGCCGCCGGCCGAGAACCTGGGCTACACGGCGGCCAACGTGGCGGTGATCCGCGAAGGCCTGACCAGCGTGGTCACCAGCGGCACCGCGCGCGGTGTGTTCGCGGGCGCGGGCTACCAGGCGGCCGGCAAGACCGGCACGGCGCAGGCCGTGACGCAGGCCAAGAACACCAAGTACAACGCGCGCGCGCTCGAAGAACACCAGCGCGACCACGCGCTGTTCATGGCCTACGCACCGGCCAACAACCCGAAGATCGCGCTCGCCGTCATCGTCGAGAACGCCGGATGGGGCGCGGGTGCCGCGGCGCCTTTGGCGCGCCGCGTGTTCGACTACTGGCTCATGGACCAATACCCGAGCGAGGCCGACATGGCCGCCGTGCGCATCGGCCGCGCGGGCGCGCCGATGGGCAAGCCGCGCGTGGCCAGCGAGGTGGCCTGGCCCGCGGCGGCCGCGGTGCCGGCACCGGCGGGCGCGGCATCGTCGGCGGCGCCGACGCCCTGACAGGCGCGCCCCGCGGGGCGCACCGTCTCTCAGGCCAGGGTCAGACCACCGTCCCGGCGACTTCACCCAGGCCGATGCGCACCGCGCCTTCGCGCTCGCACCAGCCGCGCATCACCAGCGTGTCGCCGTCTTCCAGGAAGGTGCGCTTCTCGCCGTTCGGCAGCGTGACCGGCTGCTTGCCGCCCAGCGTGAGTTCCATCAGCGAGCCGGCCTGGTCGGGCTGCGGGCCCGACAGCGTGCCCGAGCCCAGCAGGTCGCCGGGCTGCAGGTTGCAGCCGTTCACCGTGTGGTGCGTGATGAGCTGCGCGGCGGTCCAGTAGGCGGCCTCGGTGGTGTTGCCCAGCGTGAGGCGCACGGGCGCCACGCCGTCGGCGCGCATCTTCGCGGTCTGCAGCAGCACTTCGAGCGTGATGTCGAGCGCGCCGCTGTCGCGGTTCGAAGGCGCATCGAGGTAGGGCAGCGGTTGCGGGTCTTCGGCGGGGCGCTCGAACTTCGCGCGGAACGGCGCCAGCGCTTCGGTCGTCACGATCCAGGGCGACAGCGTGCTGGCGAAGTTCTTCGCGAGGAACGGGCCCAGCGGCTGGTATTCCCAGGCCTGCAGATCGCGCGCCGACCAGTCGTTGAGCAGGGTCACGCCGAACAGGTGGTCTTCGGCGTCGCCGATGGCGATGGGTTCGCCCAGCGCATTGCCGCGGCCCACGAGGAAGCCCAGCTCCAGTTCGTAGTCGAGCCGCTTCGAGGGGCCGAAGCTCGGCGCCACCGCATCGGGCGCCTTGGTCTGGCCCTGCGGGCGCTTGAAGGTCTGACCGCTCACGCCGATCGACGAGGCGCGGCCGTGGTAGCCGATGGGCACCCACTTGTAGTTGGGCATCAGCGGCTGGTCGGGGCGGAACAGCTTGCCGATGGTGGTGGCGTGGTGGATGCCCGTGTAGAAGTCGGTGTAGTCGCCGATGCGGCAGGGCACGGTCATCTCGGCCTGGGCTTGCGCGAGCAGCGCCTTCGACCACGCGGCCTGCTGGCCGCTGCCTTCGGCCAGGCCCGCGGAGATCGCGGCGCGCAGCGCCTGGCGGTCTTTCACCGAGGCGTTCATCAGCACGTTCATGTCGTCGGTGTCGATGAGGCCGGTGGCGCGCAGGTCGAGGATCTGGTCGCCGATGGCCACGCCGATGCGGAAGGCCTCGTTGCTGCCGGCCGTGCGGAAGCGGCCGAAGGGCAGGTTCTGGATCGGGAAGTCGGTGCCGGCCACGTTGGCGGCAGCGACCCAGCTGCGCAGCTTCGGGTCGTGGGTGGCGTTGAGTGCGGTCATGGAGGTCTTTCGTTGAATCGGATCAGTCTGCGGTCATGCCCGCTTTTTTGGCGACGTCGCCCAGGCGCTTGTATTCGGTGTCGGTGAGCACGCTCAGCTCCTGCGCGCTCGAGCCGCGCGGCGAGAAGCCGGCCTGCTGCAGCTTGGCCTTCACGTCGGGCATCGCGAGCGCTTCGACGAAGGCCTCGTTCAGCGCCTTCACGATCGGCGCCGGCAGCTTCGCCGGACCGTACACGCCGAACCACGGCTCCAGCGCATAGCCCTTGAGGCCGGCTTCGGCCATCGTCGGCACGTCGGGCAGCGAGGGCGAGCGCGTGGAGCCCGCCACCGCCAGTGCGCGCAGCTTGCCGGCCTGGATGTGCGGCAGCGACGCCGGCAGGTTGTCGAACATCACGCCGATGGTGTTGCCCAGCATGTCGGTGATGGCCGGGCCGCTGCCCTTGTAGGCCACGTGCGTGAGCTCGGTGCCGGTCATCTGCGCGAACATCACGCCGGCCAGGTTCATCGAGGTGCCGGCGCCCGCGGTGGCGTAGGGCAGGCCGGGGTTCTTCTTCGCGGCGGCGATGAGCTCGGGCACGGTCTTGATGGCCGAACTTGCGGGCACTTCGAGCACGATGGTCGACATGCCCAGCAGGCTGATGGCCGTGAAGTCCTTGCGCGGATCGAAGGCCATCGACTTGTAGATGTGCGGGTTCAGCGCGTTGGTCGAGATCGCGCCGAAGCCGATCGTGTAGCCGTCGGGCGCGGCCTTGGCCACGGCGTCCATGCCGATGTTGCCGCCCGCGCCGCCGCGGTTGTCGATGAGCACCGGCTGGCCCAGCTTCTCCGATACCTTCTGGCCCACGGTGCGCGCCACCAGGTCGGTGGTGCCGCCGGCCGTGTAGGGCACGATGAATTTGATGGGCTTGGACGGAAAGTCGGCCGCGTGCGCCAGCAGGAACGGCGCCGCGAGCAGTGCGACGGCCGCCGCGCGGCGGGTGAGGGCGAAAGCGCTCTTCTTCATCTTCATGGCTTGAATTGGTCCTTGAGGCCGGCCCAGCAGTCGGTGTAGTCGGTGTCGAGCGCCGGGCTTTGCAGCGCGAAGTTCGTCGGGATGAAACGGTAGCGGCTCTCGAACATGAAGGCCAGCGTGTTGTCCAGCTTGTGCGGCTTGAGGTCGGCGTGCGTGGCCTTGTCGAAGGCTTCCTCGTCCGGTCCGTGCGGCACCATGCAGTTGTGCAGGCTGGCGCCGCCGGGCTTGAAGCCGCCCGGCTTGGCGTCGTACTCGCCCAGCACCAGGCCCATGAACTCGCTCATGAGGTTGCGGTGGAACCACGGCGGACGGAAGGTGTTTTCCATCACCATCCAGCGCGGCGGGAAGATCACGAAGTCGCAGTTGGCGGTGCCGGGCGTGTCGCTGGGCGAGGTCAGCACGGTGAAGATCGACGGATCGGGATGGTCGAAGCTGATCGAGCCGATGACCATGAAGTTCGCCGTGTCGTACTTCACCGGCGCGAGGTTGCCGTGCCAGGCGACCACGTTGAAGGGCGACTGCTTGGTCGGTGTGGTCCAGAAGCGGCCGCCGAATTTCTTCACCAGCTCGTAGGCGCCGCCGTCTGCCTCGAAGGCTGCGACGGGCGCCTGGAAGTCGCGCGCGTTGGCCAGGCCGTTCGAGCCGATCGGGCCGAGTTCGGGCAGGCGGAAGTGCGCGCCGTAGTTCTCGCACACGTAGCCGCGCGAGAGGCCGTCGGGCAATGCGACCTTGAAGGCCATGCCGCGCGGCAGCACCACGATTTCGCCGGGCTTGACGTCGAGCACGCCGAGTTCGGTCGTGACGACGAGGCGGCCTTGTTGGGGCATCACCAGCATCTCGCCGTCGGCGTTGACGAAGGCGCGCTGCTCCATCGAGCGACCCGCGAGGTACATCAGCGAGCCGATGCCCACCTGCGACTCGGCGTCGCCGTTGGCGGCCAGCGTGTGCATGCCGTCGATGAAGTCGACGTCGGCCGCGCCGTCCAGCGGCAGCGGGCCCCAGCGCATCGGCTCGGGCGGCAGCGCGATCTCGCGGTCGGCGCCGGTGGTCCAGTGCGCCTGCGCGTAGGGCTGGTAGCGGCCCGACACCACCGAGGGTTGGCGGCGGTACAGCCAGGTGCGGCGGTTCTCGTGGCGCGGCGCCGTGAAGGCGGTGCCCGAGAGCAGCTCGGTGTACAGGTCGAAGGGGCCGCGCTGCGGGTTGTTGCGGCCTTGCGGCAGCGCACCGGGCACGGCCTCGGAGGCGTACTCGTTGCCGAAGCCGCTCTGGTAGCGCCGTTCGGCGGCGGGTGTTGCTTGGGTCATGGGCTTGTCTTTCGAAAGTCGCGATGAGGTGGGAACGTGCGGCCGTTCAGCCGGCGCGCGCCGCGTCGAAGGCTTCGCGCAGCACGGCCAGCGAGCCGACGTGGTTGGCCAGCACGAGCACGAGCCGTGCGTTGAAGGCGTGGCTTTCTTCGGTGGAAAGCCCCTGGTGGGCCTCGATGAGCGCCTCGTAGAAATCGTCGGGCGCTTCGAGGTTCGGCGTGGTGATCAGCTGTTGTTGCATCGGGGTCATGCCTTTGCCAGTGCGTGGTCGAGGGCCGCGCGCAGGTTCGCCGCCGTGGGCTGTCGCCAGCGCGCGCACACGTGCTGGTCGGGCCGCAGCAGGTAGACGGTGCCGGGCTGCGCGTCGTAGCGCTGCGTGGCGAGTTCGGTGTCGGCGCCGGTGCCTTCCACGCGCACCACATGCAGCGCGAGGTCGCTGCTCTTCAACGCCTGCAGGCTGCGCTCGGCGGCGTCGCCGGTGCCGAACACCAGCGCGGTGAAGCGCGCCACATGGCATTCGCGCAGCAGCCAGCCGGTGCTGCCGTCGGCGCGCCGCACGGGCGCGTCGGCCGCGGCCGCGCCGGGCACCATCGCGCCGGCGAAGGTGTCGGCATCGGGCGTGTTGAGCGGCGAGTCGCGCAGCACCGTGGCCACCGACAGCCGTCCGCTGTTGACCAGCGAGCGCGCGAAGGCGTGGCGCTTGGTGAGCTCGAGCACCGCGTCGCGGAAGAGGCGGCTCACCTCGCTCTTGGGCGTGATGAAGTCGGTGGCGCGCGTGGAGTTGCGGATGTTCTCGTCGGCCGCGAATTCGCGTTCGCTGGCATAGCTGTCGAGCAGCGCGTCGGGCGCGTCGCCGGCCAGCACGGCCGCGAGCTTCCAGGCGAGGTTGTCGGCGTCCTGCACGCCCGAGTTGGCGCCGCGCGCACCGAAGGGCGACACGCCGTGCGCCGAGTCGCCCGCGAACAGCACGCGGCCGTGGCGGAAGCGCTCCATGCGCTGGCAGGCGAAGGTGTAGACGCTGGCCCAGCCGATCTGGAACTGCACGCCTTCGAAGCCGATGCTGTCCAGCAGCGCGCGCACGCGCGGCGTGATGCGCTCGGGCTTGCGCTCTTCCACCGGGTCGGCGTCCCAGCCGAGCTGGAAGTCGACGCGCCACATGCCGTCGGCCTGCTTGTGCAGCAGCACGCTCTGGCCGGGGTGGAACGAGGGGTCGAACCAGAAGCGGCGCTCGGTGGGCAGCTGCGCGTCCATCGTGATGTCGGCGATCAGGAAGCGGTCGCGGAACACGCGGCCCTTGGCTTCCTGCCCCAGCATCTGGCGCAGGTTGGAGCGCGAGCCGTCGCAGGCGGCGACGTAGCCGGCCTGCAGGCGGTACTCGCCCTCGGGCGTTTCCACGGTCAGCACCGCGCCGTCGTCGCCCTGCTCGATGCCGGTGACCTTGTTGTTCCAGCGCAGGTCGATCAGCGGCAGCGCCGCGGCGCGTTCGACGAGGTAGCCCTCGACGTAGTACTGCTGCAGGTTGATGAAGGCCGGGCGCTCGTGACCGGGCTCGGGCAGCAGGTCGAAGCGGTAGACCTGCTCGTCATGGAAGAACACCTTGCCGACGTTCCACGACACGCCCTTGTCCACCATGCGGTCGCCGCAGCCGAGGCGGTCGAACACCTCGAGCGTGCGCTTGGCGAAGCAGATCGCGCGCGATCCGCTGGACAGGCTGTTGTCGTTGTCGAGCAGCACCACGGGAACCTGCCGCAGGGCGAGGTCGATGGCGAGCGTGAGGCCCACCGGGCCGGCGCCCACGACCACCACGGGGTGGTGGGCGGGCGCGGCGGCGTCCTGGTCGGCGTGGCGGGTGTAGTCGAAGCGCAGGCTTTGATAGTCGATCACGTGATGTCTCCGTGTCCTTGTCGTTTCCGTCGCCTTCCCCGCGCGGGGGAAGGTCGCGGCGTGATCAGCCTTCCAGGGCCTTCCACATGTCGATGTCGCGCTGGGCCGTCCACACGCGCGGGTCGGCGTGGCCCGAGGCCTCGTCGTAGGCGCGGCTCACGTCGAAGGGCATGCAGTGGTCGAAGATGACCCACTGCTGGTACTTGGGCTGCAGCTTCGCGTAGGTTTCCTTGTAGACCGCGTTCAGGTCGCGCCCGGCCTTCACGCCTTCCTGCACGCTGGCGTACACGTCGGAGATGAAGGCGCGCGTGCCGTTCAGGCCCTCGGCCACGGCTTCGGGCGTGGTCAGCGCGGCGCCGCGGCCCGGCACCAGGGCCAGGGGCTTCAGGGCGGCGATGTTGTCCAGCGTCTGCGGCCAGTCCTGGAAGTAGGCGTCGCCGGCGTACGGCGTGGCGCCGAACTCGACCAGGTCGCCCGACAGCAGCGCGCGCTCCTGGGGCAGCCAGACGACCGTGTCGCCCTTGGTGTGACCGCGGCCCAGCTGCAGCAGCTGCACTTCGAGCTTGCCCAGCCACAGGGTCATCTTGCCGGTGAAGGTCATGGTGGGCCAGGTCAGGCCCGGGGGCACGGTCTCGACGTTCTGGAACAGGCGCGGGAAGCGGCCGATTTCGCTGGCCTTGTCTTCCTCGCCGCGCTCGACGATCAGGTCGCGCGTGTCCTGGCTGGCCAGGATGTGTTCGGCGCCGTAGCCGGCCGCGCCCAGCACGCGCACCGCGTGGTAGTGGGTGAGCACCACGTACTTGATGGGCTTGTCGGTCACTTCGCGGATGCGGCGCACCACGTCGGCCGCCATGGCGGGCGTGGCCTGGGTGTCGGCCACCAGCACGCAGTCGTCGCCGATGATGATCCCGGTGTTGGGGTCGCCCTCGGCCGTGTAGGCCCAGGCGTGCTCCGAGATCTGGCTGAAGGTGATCTTCTTTTCTTCCAGGTCGGCCTGGCTGGCGAATTTCTTGGCTTGGCTCATCGTGTGTCTCCGGTGGGGTGGTTTTGGGATTCGCCTTATTCGTTTAAGGCGAACGAGTTTGCAGATAACGAATGCGCGGAGTGTAAGCCCGAGATCAGTTCATGTCTAATGCCTTCTTCATGAACGAACAACCAGACGGCAAGGTGGCCATGGCAGCGACTGACACCGACCGCGCCCAGCGCGGCATCCAGAGCATCGAAGTCGGCGGGCAGCTGCTGCGCGCGCTGGTGCACCACGGCCGCCCGATGGCGCTCAAAGACCTTGCCCGCGAAGCGGACATGACGGCCGCCAAGGCCCACCCGTACATGGTGAGCTTCGGCCGGCTGGGCCTCATCGAGCAGGACCGCGCCAGCGGCCACTATCTGCTCGGCCCGCTGGCCTTGCAACTGGGGCTGATCAGCCTGCAGCAGGCCGACCCGGTGCACATCGCCACGCCGCTGATCGGCCAGCTCGCGCAGCAGATCGGCCACACCGTGGCGCTGGCCGTGTGGGGCGCGCGCGGCGCGACCATCGTGCGCACGGCCGAGTCGCCCTCGCCGGTGCACGTGAACATGCGCCACGGCACGGTGTTCTCGCTCACCAACACGGCCTCGGGCCGCGTCTTTGCCGCCTACCTCGACCCGGCGGTGGTGCGCGCGCAGCTCGAGGACGAGCGCCAGCGCCAGAAGCAGCGCAAGGGCGCCGCCGAGCCCGCGCCGCCGGCCGGCATGCCGCCGGTGCAGCCGCTGCCCTCGTGGAGCGACTTCGAACGCCAGTGCCAGGAAGTGCGCGACCACGGCATCAGCCGCTCCGACGGCGAGGTGATCGAGGGCGTGAGCGCCATGGCCGCGCCCGTGTTCGACCACACCGGCGCCATCGTGCTGGCCGTGACCGCCATCGGCCCGGCCGGCATCTTCCACACCGCCTGGGACGGCGAGATCGCGCGCGCGCTCAAGGCCTGCGCGGGCACGGTGTCGCAACGCCTGGGGGCGAGCGCCACCGGCGCCGTGGTGCCCTCCGTTTCCGATCGATGACCCTGTTTTCTTCCGCCTTGTCTTCCACGTCTTCTTCTTCCTCCGACGACCTCGCGCTGCGCATCGACCGCACCGTGGCGCTGCTGCGCGGTGCGCGGCGCATCGTGGTCTTCTCGGGCGCGGGGCTGTCCAAGGCCTCGGGCATCCCGACCTACCGCGACGCCGACGGCCTGTGGATGAGCCAGAACGCGCTCAAGTTCTCGCATGCCGACGACCTCGCGCGCGACCCCGGCGGCTTCACGAAGTTCTGGGCCCAGCGCCTGCCGCTGATCGAGACCGCATCGCCCAATCCCGGCCACCTCGCGCTCGCACAGCTGCAGCGGCTGCGCCCCGCGACCCGGCTCATCACGCAGAACGTCGACGGCCTGCTCGGCAAGGCCGGCGGACAGGATGTGCTCGAACTGCACGGCTCGCTGCGCCGCTGGCGCTGCGAGCACTGCGGCAACCGCAGCGGCCCGTGGCCCTTTCACCGCTGCCTGCGCTGCGGCTCGCACGCGCGGCCCGACGTGGTCATGTTCGGCGAGATGCTGAACGCCGGCGTGCTGCTCGACGCCCAGGTGGCGGCGCAGGAGTCCGACCTGTTCCTGGTGGTCGGCAGCACCACCATCGTCTACCCGGCGGCCGAACTGCCCAAGCTGGCGATGGCGCGCGGTGCGCGGCTGGTCACGCTGAACATCGAGCCATTGCCGCATCTGGACGATGCGGCGGCGGTGGTGTTGCGGGGGGCGTCGGAAGACCTGCTGCCGAAGTTGGTCGCCGGCATGGCGGGCGACTGAAGCGTTAGTCGGCCCGCATCTTCTCGCGCAGCACGCGCCAGCGCGCGAGGCTCTCGGCAGGCCAGTAGTCCTTGCGGTCGTAATACTCGTGTACCGCCGCGGCACCGGGCGGCAGCACCACCCACGGCTGCTTGGACATCGTGAAGATGTGCAGGTCCGGCGGCAACCGGTCGGGCGTGTCGAGCGTGCCCACGCGGATGAAGCTCACGGCGTCGCCGGCGCCGGCGTAGTGGCTCCACAGCGCGACGTGGCAGGCCGGGCAGCGCGCGTACTTCTGGCCGCGTCCGCTGGCCGAGGGCGTGAGCACCAGGTCGACCGCGCCCTGCAGCACCTGCACATGCTCGGGTTCGATGAGCGCGTTGAGCGCGAAGGACGAGCCCGTCTCGCGCTGGCACCAGCGGCAGTGGCAGCAGTGCACGAACAGCGGCGGGGCGTTCAGGCGGTAGCGCACCTGCCGGCAGGTGCAGCCGCCTTCCAGCGGCACGAAGGCGTCGGCCATGGCAGTGATTGGCGGGCGCTCAGCCCTTCTTGCCACCCAGCAGCACCAGCGCGCCGCCCACCACGATCGCCGCCACGCCGGCCCAGGCCGGGATGTTGATGGTCTGTTTTTCCTTCACCGAGAACTCCAGCGGGCCCAGCTTGGCCTGGTGGGTTTCCTTGGTGAAGCTGAAGCCGCCCAGGCCGAGCCCGGCGATGCCGGCGACGACCAGCAGGATGCCGACGATGCGCGTTGCGTTCATGGGACGGGTCTCCTCAGGGTTGGTTGGAAGGAAGAGAAAAGCAGGTCGCCGACGGTTCAGCGCCGCGGCGCCGCCGTGCGCGGCTGCGGCGGCTCCTGCTGCTGCAACTGGTCGACCCACTGCACGACCTCGGCCATGGCCGCGTCGCTCGCCGCGATGAGCGCCTTCACGCCGCCGGGCGCGTCGGCGCTGGCGGCGGGGCGACGCACGGTGAAGGTCCGCTGGCCCATCACGCGGTCGCCGCCGGTGGCGGTGCGGACCAGCGTGGCGCGCAGGCGCACCAGGCCCGTGCTGCTGGCGGGCGCGTCGAAGTAGTGGCTGAACTCGTCGAGCGAGATGCGCAGCGTGTCGGGCACGATGCCCTCGGTGCGCGCGAGCGTCGCGCTTTCTTCGGGGCCGAGCACGGTGCGGCGCTCGGCCAGCGTGTCGCGCAGCCGCTGGCGCAGCAGCTGCGCGGGCGGCAGGCTCCAGCGCGACTGGCCGTAGGGGCGCAGTTCGTTGGCGTCGGCGTAGCCCAGGCGGTACAGGATCTGCGTGCCGTCCAGGCGCGTGTTGCTGTCGAACTCCGCGAGAGACAGCGCCGGCAACGCCGTGGCAGGCGCTGCTGCAGGGGCAGTGGCCGAAAGGCCGGGGCCGAAGTCGTACAGCGTGGCGCGCGCCGGCTTGTCGGGCAGCATGCCGCAGCCGGCGACCAGCAGCACGCAGCCGAGGCTGGCGAGGGCGGGGAGGGTGTTCTTCATGCGCATGGTGTGTCTGCTCCCGGTCAGTGGCGTGCGGCGGGTGCAACGAAGCCGGGCTCGCCCGGGCCCGCGGCGGCGCCGCCATTGCCGAACAGCAGCGATTGCGGGTTGTCGTTGATGCTGTCGGCCGCGCGGCCCAGGCGGCGCACCGCGTGGGCGGTGTCGTCGGCCACGCGGTTCACGCGCGGCAGGGTGGCGGCGTTGAACGAGTCGACCGCCTGCGCCAGCGCCTTGGTGCCCTCGCTCAGGCGTTCGACCGGGCCGTCGGGTGCGTTGAGCCGGCCCACGGTGGAGTTGAAGTTGTTGGCCACGCGCGAGACGTCGCCGGCCGCCTTCTTCACCGTCGACAGCGTTTCGGGCATGGCGGCCAGCGTCGGGTTCAGGCCGGTCTTGACGGTGTTGTCGAGCTGCTTGAGCAGCGTATTGGCGCTGGCCGAGGCGGCCGCGATGTTCTCCAGCGCGTCGGCCACGCGCTTCTGGTTCGCGTCGGCCAGCAGCGCGTTGGCGCGCTTGGTCACTTCTTCCACCTGGTCGATGATTTCCTCGCCGCGGTCCTGCAGCTTCGCGAGCATCGAGGGCTTGAGCGGAATGCGCGGCGGGTTGTTGTTGTCGGGCTTGAGCGCGACGGTCGATTCGCCCTCGTCGTCCAGCGCGATGAAGGCCAGGCCGGTCACACCCTGGTAGCTCAGCGTGGCAAAGCTGGAGGTGGTGAGCGGTACGCGCTCGTCGACCGTGATGCGCACGCGCACGTTGCCCTTGGTCTTGGGGTCGAAGTCGATCGAGGTCACCTTGCCGACCGAGATGCCGCGGTAGCGCACCTGGGCCTGCGGCTGCAGGCCGCTCACGGCGTCGCGGGTGGAGAGTTCGTACACGTTGCGCACGGTGTTGTCGCGCGTGAACCAGACCACCAGCGCGACGAGCGCGGCGATCAGGCCGAGCACGAAGGCGCCGGCGGCGAGGGCATGGGCCTTGTTTTCCATGAGGGGACCTACCTTTCTTCAGCGCGCGCGGCCTCGGGCTGCGGCGCGGGTGGTGCTTTGCCGGCGGCGGGCTTGTCGTGCAGCGCCTCCAGGGCGCGCTGGCCGCGCCCGCCGAGAAAGTATTCGTGGATGAAGGGATGCGGGTAGGCGATGACTTCGCGCGCCGTGCCGCTCACGATCACCTTCTGGTCGGCCAGCACCGCGATGCGGGTGCTCAGGTCGAACAGGGTGTCCAGGTCGTGCGTGACCATCACGACCGTCAGGCCCAACTCGCGGTGCAGGCCGCGCAGCAGGTCGCAGAAACTGTCGGAGGCTTCGGGGTCGAGGCCGGCCGTGGGCTCGTCCAGCAGCAGCAGCGGCGGGTCCATGATGAGCGCGCGCGCCAGCGCCACGCGCTTGATCATGCCGCCCGACAGGTCCGACGGGCTCTTGTTCGCATGCTGCGGCTCCAGCCCCACCATCTGCAGCTTCACGAGCGCGGCGTTGCGGATCAGCTCGTCGGGCAGCAGCTTGAGTTCGCGCAGCGGAAAGGCGATGTTCTCCAGCACGCTGAAGGCCGAGAACAGCGCCCCGTGCTGGAACAGCATGCCCACGTTGGCCGCACCGGCCGCGCTGAGTTCGCCCGGCGCCCGGCCCAGCACCTCGACCGCGCCCTTCGTGGGTTTCTGCAGCCCGAGGATCTGCCGCAGCAGCACCGTCTTGCCGGTGCCCGAGCCGCCGACCAGCGACAGCACCTCGCCGCGGTCGAGGTGCAGGTCGAGGTCGCGGTGCACCACCTGTTCGCCATCGGGGCTCTTGAACACGGTCCAGAGCTTGCGGATGTCGACCACGGTGTTCGACGGGGACGTCACGGCGGCGTTCATCCGCGGAATCCTATGCCCTTGAACAGCACTGCGAAGAGCGCGTCGACCAGGATCACCGCGGTGATCGAGGTCACGACCGACGACGTGGTGCCGCGCCCCAGGCTCTCGGTGTTGGGTTTGACCTTCATGCCGAAGTAGCAGCCGATCAGCGCGATCAGCACGCCGAACACCGCCGACTTGGCCAGGGCCAGCCAGAGGTTGGAGATGGGCACCGCGCGCGGCAAGGCCGACAGGAAATACGACGGCGAGATGCCCAGCGCGGCGTCGGCCGCGAGCATGCCGCCGGCCAGCGCCGCCATCGAGGTCCACAGGCTGATCAGCGGCATCGCGATGGCCAGCGCCAGCACGCGCGGCATCACGAGACGGAAGCCGTGCGGGATGCCCATGACGCGCATCGCGTCGAGCTCTTCGGTGACCCGCATCACGCCGATCTGCGCCGTGATCGCCGAGCCCGAGCGGCCCGCGATCAGCACGGCGGCCAGCACCGGCCCGAGCTCGCGGATCAGCGACAGCCCGAGGATGTTCACCACGAAGGCCTCGGCGCCGTAGTTGCGCAGCTGCTGGGAGATCAGGTACGCCAGCACCACGCCGATCAAGAGGCCGACCAGCGCCGTGATGTGCAGCGCCGTGGCGCCGAACTGATAGAGGTGGCCCGAGAAGTCGCGCCACGGCGCGCGGTGCGGCGCGCGCGCCAGCGTGCACAGGTCGAGCGCGAGCTGGCCGATGAGGCCGACGAAGTCGCGCAGCACGACCATCGCGCGCGGGCCGTGGTGGGCCAGTGCGTGCAGCCGGTCGCTCAGCGACTTGGGCGGCTCGTCGGGCGTGGCCACCGTGAACTTCGCCACCTGGTCGAGCACCGCCTGGTGCTGCGGCGACAGCTCGATCGTGGCCGGCCAGGCCTGGCGCCAGTGCTCCCACAGCAGCTGGGCGCCGATGTGGTCGAGCTGGCCGATGGGGCGCAGGTCCCAGGCCCGGTCGTCCGCGGGCGGCAGCGCCGCGAGGTCCCTGGCCAACGCCTCCCAGGCCGGGCGCGTCGACATCGCCAGCGTGGTCCAGCAACCGCTGGCCACGGCCCAGGTGCGGCCGTCCACGTCCTGCGTCTGCGCGCGCGGCGGCGCGAAGGCGTCGTCGGTGGCGGGGGCGTCAGCGGGCGACGGGGTGGGCGACATGGGCAAAGGTGCGGGACAAAACGTAAACAAAGGTCCAAGCGAGAGCGCGCATCGTAACCGCGTGCATCCGGCACTTGTGTGCGTCTGGCCCTTCGTTTGCGTAGGGCCAGACGCCGTTTTTTTCAGCCAATCTTCAGCTCCAGGCCCGGGCCAGCGCATCCCAGGCGCTGGCGATCACGGGCTCGTCGCGCCGCGCGGCCAGCGAGACGAAACGCAGCGCGCAATCCAGCCGCACGCGGTCGGCCAGCACGAGGCCGTGGGCCTGGCTTTCGCGGATGGCGATCGAGTCGCGCACCAGGCTCAGGCCCACGCCCGACTTCAGCAGGTCGAGCATCGAGGCCTCCTGGTCGACCAGCGCCACGCGCCGGGGCGCCAGGCCGAGCGGGCCGAACACGCGTTCCAGCAAACGGTGGTGCGCCGACTCGGGCGGCGTGGCGAGCCAGGGCAGGGCGGCCAGCGCCTTCCAGTCGCGCCCCAGCACCTGCGGGCCCCAGCCGGCCGGCGCGACCACGCGGTAACTGAAGCGGGTGAGGGTGCGCACCGCCAGCGGCGCCGGCGCGGCGTCGTCGGGTGTGTCGTCCGGATTGCCGGGGTCGAGGTGAAAGCCCACGTCGAGCTCGCCGCGCAGCACCTGCGCCAGCACGCTGCCGCTCATGCCGTGGCGCAGCTCGGTCTCGATCTGCGGCGCGGCCTCGACCAGCTCGCGCAGGAACACACCCAGCCGCGTGAACTCGGGGTCGAGGATGGTGCCGATGCGCAGCGCCCCGCGCACCGTGACCTGCAGGTTGCGCGCGGCCTGCTGCAGGTCGCCCACGGCCGCCAGCACGCGCTCGGCCTGCGGCAGCATGGCCGCGCCGTCGGCCGTGAGCGCCAGCCCGTGCGGCGTGCGGGTGAAGAGCACCAGCCCGGTTTCTTCCGCGAAACGCTTGAGCTGCAGGCTCACCGCAGGCTGCGTCAGGTGCAGCTTCTCGGCGGCGCGCGAGACGTTGCCTTCGCGCGCCGCCAGGATGAAGGCGCGCAGAATCTGGAGGTCCATCGATGACGTAGTCATATAAGACTGATTTATAGCGCCATCGACGCGAATTCATTGGCTTTCTCTTCGTGGATTGGGCCAAATTGCCTTCAGGAGACCCGCACATGTCCATCAGCACCCGAAATATCGATCACCACATCGCCGGCGCCCCTGCCGCCAACACCTCCGGCCGCACGCAGGACGTGACCAACCCCGCCACTGGCGCCGTCACCGGCAAGGTCGGCCTGGCCGACGCCGCCCAGGTGGCCGCCGCCGTGGCCGCCGCGCAGGCCGCGTTCCCGGCCTGGGCCGACACGCCGCCGATCCGCCGGGCGCGCGTGATGTTCAAGTTCCTGGAGCTGCTCAACCAGCACAAGGACGAGCTCGCCCACCTCATCACCGCCGAGCACGGCAAGGTCTTCACCGACGCGCAGGGCGAGGTGAGCCGCGGCATCGACATCGTCGAGTTCGCCTGCGGGATTCCGCAGCTGCTCAAGGGCGACTTCACCGACCAGGTGAGCACCGGCATCGACAACTGGACGCTGCGCCAGCCGCTGGGCGTTGTGGCCGGCATCACGCCCTTCAACTTCCCGGTGATGGTGCCGATGTGGATGTTCCCGGTGGCCATCGCCGCGGGCAACACCTTCGTGCTCAAGCCCAGCCCGACCGACCCCAGCCCGTCGCTGCTGATGGCCGAGCTGCTCAAGAAGGCCGGCCTGCCCGACGGCGTGTTCAACGTGGTGCAGGGCGACAAGGCCGCGGTCGACGCGCTGCTGGAGCACCCCGACGTCAAGGCGATCAGCTTCGTGGGCTCCACGCCCATTGCCAACTACATCTACGAGACCGGCGCCCGCCACGGCAAGCGCGTGCAGGCGCTGGGCGGCGCGAAGAACCACATGGTCGTCATGCCCGACGCCGACATCGACCAGGCCGTGGACGCCCTCATCGGCGCCGGTTACGGCTCGGCCGGCGAGCGCTGCATGGCGATCAGCGTCGCGGTGCTGGTGGGCGACGTGGCCGACCGCCTGCTGCCCAAGCTCATCGAGCGCACGAAGACGCTGAAGGTGCTCAACGGCGAGAACCTCGCGGCCGAGATGGGCCCGATCGTCACGCGCGCCGCGCACGAGCGCATCACCGGCTACATCGCGCAGGGCGAGAAGGAAGGCGCGAAGCTGCTGGTCGACGGCCGCCAGTTCGACGGCAACAAGGCTGGCGAAGGCTGCGGCGATGGCTTCTGGATGGGCGGCACGCTGTTCGACCACGTCACGCCCGAGATGCGCATCTACAAGGAAGAGATCTTCGGCCCCGTGCTGGGCTGCCTGCGTGTCGCGACCTTCAAGGAAGCCGTCGACCTCATCAACGCGCACGAGTTCGGCAACGGCGTGAGCTGCTTCACGCGCGACGGCAACGTGGCGCGCGAGTTCGGCCGCCGCATCCAGGTCGGCATGGTCGGCATCAACGTGCCGATCCCGGTGCCGATGGCCTGGCACGGCTTCGGCGGCTGGAAGAAGAGCCTGTTCGGCGACATGCACGCGTATGGCGAAGAGGGCGTGCGCTTCTATACGAAGCAGAAGTCGATCATGCAGCGCTGGCCCGAGAGCATCGGCAAGGGCGCCGAGTTCGTGATGCCCACGGCGAAGTAAAGGTAAAAGGGGGCGCCGCACGCGCGGCGCTTCGCATCCGAAGAACAACGAGAGACAAAAAGCCAGCCGCCATGAGCGACACCACCTTCGACTACATCATCATCGGCGCCGGCACCGCCGGCTCGCTCATCGCCAACCGGCTGAGCGCCGACAAGACCAAGCGTGTGCTGCTCATCGAGGCCGGCCGCAAGGACGATTACCACTGGATCCACATTCCGGTGGGCTACCTGTACTGCATCGGCAACCCGCGCACCGACTGGCTCTACAACACCGAGCCCGACGCGGGCCTGAACGGCCGCACGCTGCGCTATCCGCGTGGCAAGACGCTGGGCGGCTGCTCCAGCATCAACGGCATGATCTACATGCGCGGCCAGTCGCGCGACTACGAGCACTGGGCTGAACTCACGGGCGACGAAGGCTGGCGCTGGGAGAACGTGCTGCCGGCCTTTCGCAAGCACGAAGACTTCTACCTCGGCGCCGACGAGATGCACGGCGCGGGCGGCGAGTGGCGTGTCGAGAAACAGCGGCTGCGCTGGGACATCCTCGATGCGTTTGCTGACGCGGCCGTGCAGGCCGGCGTGCCGCACACCGCCGACTTCAACCGCGGCAGCAACGAAGGCGTGGGTTACTTCCAGGTCAACCAGAAGAACGGCTGGCGCTGGAACACCGCCAAGGCCTTCCTGCGGCCCACCTGCTATGGCCGCCCCAACTTCGAGCTGTGGACCGGCGCGCAGGTGTCGCGCCTGCTGTTCGAGACGCTGCCCGACGGCACGAAGCGCTGCACCGGCGCGCAGGTGTGGGACGGCACCGAGATGACCACGGCGCACGCCGAGTGCGAAGTGATCCTCAGCGCGGGCGCCATCGGCTCGCCGCAGATCCTGCAGCTGTCGGGCGTCGGCCCGGCCGATCTGCTGCGCCAGCACGGCATCGACGTGGCGCTGGACGCGCCCGGCGTCGGCGCCAACCTGCAGGACCACCTGCAGATCCGCGCGGTCTACAAGATCGAGGGCGCGCCCACGCTCAACGTGCTGGCCTCGTCGCTGGTCGGCAAGGCGAAGATCGGTCTCGAATACCTGCTGAAACGCAGCGGCCCGATGAGCATGGCGCCGTCGCAGCTCGGCGCCTTCACGCGCAGCTCGCCCGACCGCGCGTGGCCCAACATCCAGTACCACGTGCAGCCGCTGTCGCTCGACGCCTTCGGCGAGCCGCTGCACAGCTTCCCGGCCTTCACCGCGAGCGTGTGCAACCTGAACCCGACGAGCCGGGGCACGGTGCGCATCAAGAGCGCGCGTTTCGAAGATGCGCCCGCCATCGCGCCCAACTACCTGAGCACCGAGGAAGACCGCAAGGTCGCGGCCGATTCGCTGCGCGTGACGCGCCGCATCGCGCAGCAGCCCGCGCTCGCGAAGTACAAGCCGCAGGAGTGGAAGCCCGGCGTGCAATACCAGACCGACGAAGACCTCGCGCGGCTGGCCGGCGACATCGCCACCACCATCTTCCACCCGGTCGGCACCACCAAGATGGGCGCCGACGGCGACCCGATGGCGGTGCTCGATGCGCGCCTGCGCGTGCGCGGCGTGCACGGCCTGCGCGTGGTCGATGCGGGCGCGATGCCCACCATCACGAGCGGCAACACCAACAGCCCGACGCTGATGATGGCGGAGAAGGCGGCGGGCTGGATCCTGGAAGATAACCGCCACCGCTGAGGCGGCTCAGCGGCGCGGCTTGGTGCCGCGCTGGGTGTCAGCTTCCAGGCGCGCCTTGGCGCCTTGGCGCCTTCGAGCATGAGGTCCACGCCGACCTCGAACATCGCATCGGGGCCGGCCTTGCGGTAGCTGGCGAAGGCCTTGGCCAGCAGCGGGCGCGAGGCCGCGGCGGCATCGAGCGCCTGCTGCCGAATTTCCGCATCGGGCGGTGCCGCCTGTTCCTCCAGCCCACGGCGCAGGGCTGGCCGGCGCCGTGCTCTATCTGCTGTGCCTGCCGGTGATGCTGCGCAGGTCGCCCGCGGCGGGGGGCTAACTGTCGAAGAACGCCAGCTTGCGCGCGCGAGGCAGCGCCTTGAGCGCGATCTCCGCCCGCAGCGCGGCGCCCTTGTCGGGGTACTGGCGCGCCGCCAGCACGCGCTGCGGCGGACGCGCGCGCGTGAACTTGGCGCCGAGCCCGAAGACATGCTGGAAGAAGCGCTGCTCCACGTCGAGCGCGATGCCCGCGTAGTACACGCCGCCTTCGCATTCCAGCAGGTAGAGCCAATAGGGTGGGGGCGGCGAGGGATCGGGCGGGTTTTGAGGCACGCGCGCATTGTGCGGGCAGGCGCTTATCGTGCGTCGAACGAAGGTGTCACCACGAAGTTCATTCGCAAAACGCACCAAGTCCTTCCAATTTTTCGCTAGGCAAGGGCGCGGGTTTCGCACATATTGGCCCGTTCCTGCTGTCGCATTTCTTCTTCTGTCCTTCCTTCTCCCTGGAGCGTCCATGCCAGAAGTCCAGACCCCCGTGTCCCTTCCCGCCGAGGTCGACCAACTGCTGCATCGCCTGGGCGTGCCCCGCACCGCCCACACCCGCGGCGACCTCACGGTGCGCTCGCCGGTCAGCGGCGAGGTGATCGCGCAGGTGCCGCAGACCACGGCCGTGGAAGCCACCGGCGCCATCGGCCGTGCGCACGAGGCCTTCAAGGCCTGGCGCCTGGTGCCGGCGCCGCGCCGCGGCGAGCTGGTGCGCCTGCTGGGTGAAGAGCTGCGCGCCGCCAAGCGCGACCTGGGCCGCCTCGTCACGCTGGAGGCCGGCAAGATCCCGTCCGAAGGCGCGGGCGAGGTGCAGGAAATGATCGACATCTGCGACTTCGCGGTCGGCCTCTCGCGCCAGCTCTACGGCCTCACGTTGGCCACCGAGCGCGCCGAGCACCGGATGATGGAAACATGGCATCCGCTGGGCGTGTGCGGTGTGATCTCGGCCTTCAACTTTCCCGTGGCCGTGTGGTCGTGGAACGCGGCGCTCGCGCTGGTGTGCGGCGACCCGGTGGTCTGGAAGCCGTCGGAAAAAACGCCGCTCACCGCATTGGCCGTGCACGCCATCGCGCAGCGCGCCATCGAACGTTTCGGCGACGCGCCCGAAGGCCTGCTCGGCCTGCTGCTGGGCCGGCGCGACATCGGCGAGGTGCTGGTCGACGACCCCCGCGTGCCGATCCTCTCGGCCACGGGCTCCACGGCGATGGGCCGGCAGGTCGGACCGAAGCTGGCGGCGCGCTTCGCCCGCGCGATCCTCGAACTGGGCGGCAACAACGCTGCCATCGTCACGCCCTCGGCCGACCTGGACCTCACGCTGCGCGGCATCGCCTTCGCGGCCATGGGCACGGCCGGCCAGCGCTGCACCACGCTGCGGCGCCTGTTCGTGCACGAGAGCGTGTACGACCAGCTGGTGCCCCAGCTCGTGAAGGTCTACGGCAACGTGCAGGTGGGTGACCCGCGCGAGGCCGGCACGCTGGTCGGTCCGCTGATCGACCGCGCCGCTTTCGACGGCATGCAGAAGGCCTTGAGCGAAAGCCGCGAGACCGGCGCCACGGTGCACGGCGGCCAGCGCGTCGAGGGCATCGGGACGCAGGACGCGTTCTATGTGCGCCCCGCGCTGGTCGAACTGAAGTCGCACGACGGCCCGGTGCTGCGCGAGACCTTCGCGCCCATCCTCTATGTGGTGCGCTACCGCACGCTCGACGAAGCCATCGAATGGCACAACGCGGTGGGTGCGGGCCTGTCGTCGTCGATCTTCACGCTCAATGTGCGCGAGGCCGAGCGCTTCATGTCCAGCGCCGGTTCCGACTGCGGCATCGCCAACGTCAACATCGGCCCGAGCGGCGCCGAGATCGGCGGGGCCTTCGGTGGCGAGAAGGAAACCGGCGGCGGGCGCGAAGCGGGCTCGGACAGCTGGAAGGCCTACATGCGCCGCGCCACCAACACCATCAACTACTCGACGGCATTGCCCTTGGCTCAAGGCGTGACCTTCGACATCGGCGACTGAACAACCCCGGCCCGTGGTGCCTGCTGCGCGGCATTTCGCCGCAGCGGCCAGGCAGCGGCCGCACCTATCCCCCCAGAAAAACCACCAGGAGACAGCAAAGATGAAGATGCAACTGAAGACCCTCGCCACCGCCGCGCTGCTTGCGCTCGCTTTCGGCACCACCGCCACCGCGCAGCAGGCGCCCACGGGCGGCACGCTCGACAAGATCAAGACCAGCGGCAAGGTCGTGCTCGGCGTGCGCGAAGCCTCGCCGCCCATGGCCTACATGCTGGGCGCGGGCGAGAAGTACGTGGGTTACCACGTCGAGCTCTGCGAGCGCGTGCTGAAGGACATCACGCCCAACGCCAAGCTCGAGTACATGGCCGTGACCGCTCAGAACACCATCCCGCTGGTGCAGAACGGCACGCTGGACATCGGCTGCGGCCCCACCACCAACAACACCGCGCGCCAGCAGCAGGTGGCCTTCGCGCTCACCACGTACGTGAGCGAAGTGCGCATGGCGACCAAGGTCGATTCGGGCATCACCACGCTCGACCAGCTCGCGGGCCGCAACGTGTCGGCCTCGACTGGCACCACCGCCGTGCAGCTGCTGCGCAAGCGCGAGCGTGCGCAGAACGTCTCGTACAACACGATGCTCGGCAAGGACCACCTGGAAAGCTTCCTGCTCATGGAGTCGGGCCGCGCCGATGCCTTCGTGCTCGACGACAACCTGCTCGCCGGCATCATCGCGAACTCGAAGAACCCGACGGCCTACCGCATCACCGGCGAGGCGCTGGGCTCGGAGCCGATCGCGCTCCTGTTCCGCAAGGACGACCCGGCCTTCAAGGCGGCGGTGGACGATTCGCTGCGCAAGCTCATGAAGAGCGGCGAGCTCGAGAAGATCTACACCAAGTGGTTCGTGGCCGCGATCCCGCCGAAGAACACCAGCCTCAACCTGCCGATGAGCCCCGCGCTCAAGCAGCTCGTGCTCGAACCCAACGACAAGCCGCTGGAGACCTACGCCAAGTGACGGACGCCGCCGTGTTCTCGCCGGCGCAACGCGTGCGCGCCATCCACGTCTCGGAGATCCTGCGCATCACCGACCATGCGCAGGCGCTCAAGCGCGCCGGCCGCCCGGTGATCGTGCTGGGCGCGGGCGAGCCCGACTTCGACACGCCCGAGAACATCCGGCATGCGGCCTCGCAGGCCATTGCGCGCGGCGACACGCGCTACACGGTGCTCGACGGCAGCCCGGCGATGAAGGCGGCGGTGCAGCTGAAGTTCAAGCGCGACAACGCGCTGGACTTCGCACTCGACGAGATCAGCGTGAGCGCGGGCGCCAAGCAGGTGATCTTCAATGCGCTGATGGCGAGCCTGAACCCGGGCGACGAGGTGATCCTGCCTGCGCCGTACTGGACGTCGTACGCGGACATCGTGCAGATCTGTGGCGGCGTGCCGGTGTCGGTGGCGTGCGGAGAGGAGAACGGCTTTCGCTTGACCGCGGCGCAGCTTCAAGTGGCCATCACGCCGCGCACGCGCTGGCTGTTTCTCAACTCGCCGTCGAACCCGAGCGGTGCGGCCTACAGCGCGGCGCAGCTGAAACCGATCACCGACGTGCTGCTCGACAACCCCCACGTCTGGGTGCTGGCGGACGACATCTACGAGCACATCCTCTACGACGGCCTCGCGTTCGCAACGCCGGTGGCCGTGGAGCCGCGGCTGCGCGAACGCACTTTGACGGTGAACGGCGTGTCGAAGGCTTATGCGATGACCGGCTGGCGCGTCGGCTACGGCGCGGGACCGCGCGCGCTGATCGCCGCGATGGCCGTGGTGCAGAGCCAGTCGACCTCGTGCCCCTCGTCGGTGAGCCAGGCCGCGGCGATCGAGGCGCTCACCGGGCCGCAAGGCATCGTGGCCGAGCGCTGCGCATCCTTTCAACAGCGCCGCGATGTCGTCGTGGCCGCGCTCAACCGCACGCCAGGCCTGCATTGCCGCGTGCCCGAGGGCGCCTTCTACACCTTCGCAAGCTGCGCCGGCGTGCTCGGCAAGCGCACCGCCGCCGGCGCGCTGCTGCAGACCGACAGCGACTTCTGCCGCTACCTGCTGCAGGAGGTCGAGGTGGCGGTGGTGCCGGGCAGCGTGTTCGGGCTTGCACCGTATTTCCGCATCTCGTATGCGACGTCGATGGCGCAGCTCGAAGAGGCGTGCGCGCGCATCGCCGCCGCCTGCGCCGCGCTCTCCTGACCTCTCCTCTTCATTCCACTGGAACCCTCATGACTTCCTCCCGCACCGGCGGCCAGATCCTGGTCGACCAGCTCATCACCCATGGCGTCCAGCAGCTCTTCTGCGTGCCCGGCGAAAGCTTCCTGGCCGTGCTCGACGCGCTGCACGACGCATCGATCGACGTGACGGTGTGCCGGCAGGAAGGCGGCGCGACGATGATGGCCGAGGCGCAGGGCAAGCTCACGGGCCAGCCCGGCATCTGCTTCGTCACGCGCGGCCCCGGCGCCACCAACGCGGCGGCGGGCGTGCACATCGCGCACCAGGACTCGACGCCGCTCCTGCTGTTCGTCGGCCAGGTCGCGCGCGACGCGATGGGCCGCGAAGCCTTCCAGGAGCTGGACTACAGCGCGGTCTTCGGCACGATGGCCAAGTGGGTCGTGCAGATCGACGACCCGGCGCGCGTGCCCGAGCTGGTGTCGCGCGCTTTCCATGTCGCGACCTCGGGCCGGCCCGGTCCGGTGGTGATCGCGCTGCCCGAAGACATGCTGACCGAAGCCGCCGTGGTGGCCGATGCGCTGCCGTATGCCGTCACCGAAACGCATCCGGGCGCGGCGCAGATCGCCGAGTTGCAGCTGCGCCTGTCGCAGGCGCAGCGGCCGGTCGTCATCCTGGGCGGCAGCCGCTGGTCCGAAGCCGCGACGCAGCAGTTCGCTCAGTTCGCCGAGGCGCATGCGCTGCCCGTGTACTGCTCGTTCCGCCGCCAGATGCTGATGTCCGCCGAGCACCCCTGCTACGCGGGTGACCTGGGGCTCGGCGCCAATCCGCGCATGCTGGCGCGCATCCGCGATGCGGACCTCGTGCTGCTGGTGGGCGGGCGCCTGTCGGAAGTGCCGTCGCAAGGCTATGAGCTGTTCGCGATCCCGCAGCCGAAGCAGGCGCTGGTCCATGTGCATGCCGATGCCGACGAGCTCGGCAAGCTCTACCGCCCGACGCAGGGCATCCACGCCACGCCGCAGGCGTTTGCCGAAGCGGTGTCCGCGTTGCGCCCCGCGTCGCCACCCGTGTGGCAGGCCGAGACGAACACCGCGCGCGAAGACTTCCTGCGCTGGAGCGATCCGGCCGCGGTCCGCATCCCCGGCCCGCTGCAGATGGGCGAGGTCATGCAGCACCTGCGCGAGGTGCTGCCGGCCGACACCATCTTCTGCAACGGCGCGGGCAACTTCGCGACCTGGGTGCATCGCTTCTGGCCGTTCCGCGCGTTCGCGAGCCAACTGGCCCCGACCAGCGGCTCGATGGGCTACGGCCTGCCGGCCGGCGTAGGCGCCAAGCGGCTGTGGCCCGAGCGCGAGGTGGTCGTGTTCGCGGGCGACGGAGATTTCATGATGCACGGCCAGGAGTTCGCGACCGCCGTGCAGTACGGCCTGCCGATCCTCGTGGTGCTGCTGGACAACGGCATGTACGGCACGATCCGCATGCACCAGGAAAAGCACTACCCCGGCCGCATCAGCGCCACGCAGCTGAAGAACCCCGACTTCCGTGGCTATGCCGAGGTGTTCGGCGGGCACGGCGAGCGCGTGACCACGACGGAAGAATTCGGCCCCGCACTGGCGCGTGCGCGCGCCAGCGGCAAGCCGGCGATCCTGCATTGCCTGCTGGACCCGGAGGCGATCACGCCCGCGAGCACGCTGGCGTCGATCCGCAAGGCCGCGCTGGCCGCGAACTGAGGCGTCGTCAGCGCAGGCCGCCGATGTAGCGCGGCGGCGGCGTGGGCGGCAGGCCGTCGGGCTGGCGCGCCGCCAGCCGCGCGGCGCGGGCCAGCGGCTCCATGGCCTGCTCGAGCCGCGTGGCGAGCTGGTCGAGTTCGTCGTCTTTCGTCTCGGCGGCGTGCTGGCGCGTCATGCGCACGATCTCGGCGGCGTACTCGGCGTTGGTGGCCATCCATTCGGTGTCGGTCACGCGCCCGTGCTTTCGCCGCAGTGCCACGTGAAGGCGTGCTGCAAGCGCGATGCGTTCGCTTTCGGACATGGATGGCATGGCGTCTCCCTCGGGTGGTCAGGCTCCCAGGTGTTCACGATGCTGAGCAAGATCGAGGCCCACCAGTTCGCTCTCGGGGTCGACGCGCAATCCGACCAGCACATGCACCAGGAACAACACGATGGCCGTGCCCGCCGCGCTGTAGATCGCCACGCTGGCGACCGCGATCGCCTGTGTCAGCACATTGCCCGTCGCGCCCGAGATGCGCGGGTCGGCGAAGACGCCAGTGAGCAGCGCACCCACGATGCCGCCGATGCCGTGCACGCCGAACACGTCGAGCGAGTCGTCCGCACCGAGCAGGTGCTTCAGGCCCGTGGCGCCCCAGTAGCAGGCCAGCCCGGCGATGGCGCCGATGGCCAGCGCCGACAGCGGCGTGACGAAGCCGGCCGCCGGCGTGATCGCCACCAGCCCGGCCACGAGACCGGAGCACAGGCCCAAGAGCGAGGGGCTGCGGCGCACGATCCATTCACCGATCATCCAGCTCATGGCGCCGGCCGCCGCCGCGATGTGCGTCACCAGCATGGCCAGGCCGGCGCGCCCGTCGGCCGCCACCGCCGAGCCGGCATTGAAGCCGAACCAGCCCACCCACAGCAGGCCCGCGCCCGTCATGGTGAGCGCCAGGCTGTAGGGCTCGAAGGCCTCGCGCCCGTAGCCCCGGCGCGGCCCGAGCGCATAGGCGCACACCAGCCCCGCGATGCCCGCGTTGACGTGCACCACCGAGCCGCCCGCGAAGTCGAGCGCGCCCATCTGCGCGAGCCAGCCGCCCGGCTCCCACACCCAGTGCGCCACGGGCGCATACACGAGCACGCTCCACAGCAGCGCGAACCACAGCAGCGCCGAGAAGCGCATGCGCTCGACAAACGCGCCGAGCACCAGCGCGGTCGTGATGATCGCGAAGCTCAGCTGGAACATGGCGTAGACCGATTCCGGCACGTTCGGCGCCACGTGGCTCACAGCCACCTGGCCGGCCTCCTTCAGGTACTCGAAGCCCGAGAAGCCGATGCGCGAGAGCTTGCCCAGCCAGGGCCAGCCGGGCGTGAAGGCCAGCGAGTAGCCGAGCGCGAACCAGGTCAGCGAGACCACGGCGGCGATCGCCACCACCCCGGCCATGGTCGCCAGCACGTTCTTGCGCCGCACCATGCCGGCATAGAAGAGCGCGATGCCGGGCAGCGTCATCAGCAGCACCAGCGCGGTCGAGGTCATCATCCAGGCGGTGTCGGCCGCGTTCAGGGAGGCTTGGGGTGCCAGCAGGGCCATGACCGTTTCTTCTTGGAGTGGTGGACAAGAGGCCTGTGTGCACGAGTCATGCCATCTTGTTAACTGACTGAAACACTTTGGTTTCCCAACCGGAGGGTCGAAGTAACACGAAGCGGGTAATTCCTAATGCACCGGGCGGGTGCGCGCTTGCACAATCTGCGCACTCGCGACGGGCCCTGCTCGTACTGCCGAGGGTCCGAGGAGACAAGCTTCCGATCGATCAACAAGAACATTCTTCAAAGGCTCCGTACGAGATGCCTGTCTGATATTTGAAAAGCGCCGCTGGTCGGCGCTTTTTTTTGCCTGTTCGCAGCGCGAATGCAGGCGCTTTCCTCCAGGCCAAACAAGCCTCCTGGCCAGCCGGTATCGGCCACCACAGCTATCGTTTCGATAGCGATTCCGGTGAGACAATCGCCCGCATGGAAATGCTGGTGGTCACGGGCGCCTCACTGCTCGCGGGTTTTATCGATGCGATCGTGGGCGGCGGCGGGTTGATCCTGGTGCCGGCCCTTTTTGCGGTGTTTCCGGGCGCGCCGCCCGCCACGCTGCTGGGCACCAACAAGAGCGCGTCCATCTGGGGCACGGCGGCCTCGGCAGCCCAGTTCAGCCAGCGGGTGCAGATGCGCTGGAGCGCGATGTGGCCGGCCGCGCTGCTGGGCTTCGGCGGCTCGATGCTCGGCGCCTGGACCGTCACGGTCTTCCCGGGCGACTTCCTGCGCCGGGCGCTGCCGGTCATCCTGTTGGGTGTGCTGGTCTACACGCTGGCGCGCAAGGACATGGGCCGGCTGCATGCGCCGCGCTTCAGCGGCCGCGCCGAGACGCTGGCGGCCAGCACCATCGGCCTGACCATCGGTTTCTACGACGGCTTCTTCGGGCCGGGCACGGGCAGCTTCCTGGTGTTTTTGTTCGTGCGCTGGATGGGCTACGACTTCCTCAACGCCTCGGCCTCGGCCAAGGTCATCAACACCCTGACCAACGCCGCCGCGCTGATCCTGCTGGCCGCCAAGGGCCACGTCTGGTGGCACTACGGGCTGGTGATGGCCGTGGCCAACGTGGCCGGCAGCCTGGTCGGCACGCGCGTGGCGCTGAAGCACGGGGCGGGCTTCGTGCGGATCGTGTTCATCGTGGTGGTGAGTGCGCTGATCCTGAAGACGGCTTACGACGCGTTCCTGAAATAAAAAAAAGCCCCTCGCGTCTGGCCAGGGGCTTTTTTTCGGGGCGCCGAGGTCAGTCCTCGACAAAGGCCTCTTCGCGCTTCGCCTTGATCGCGGGCAACAGCACGATGGCCAGCAGCAAGGCTGCGGCAATCAGCAGCCCTGCCGACAGCGGCCGCGTCACGAACACGCTCCACGCCCCGCGCGACAGCAGCAGCGCGCGCCGCAGGTTCTCTTCCATCATCGGCCCGAGGATGAAGCCCAGCAGCAGCGGGGCCGGCTCGGTGCGCAGCTTCAGGAACAGGTAGCCGATGAAGCCGAAGATCGCCACCATCCACACGTCGAAGGTGTTGTTGTTGGTCGAGTACACGCCGATCGCGCAGAACAGCACGATGGCAGGGAACAGGAACTTGTAGGGCACCGTCAGCAGCTTGATCCACATGCCGATCAGCGGCAGGTTCAGCACGATCAGCATCGCGTTGCCGATCCACATCGAGGCGATCAGGCCCCAGAAGAGCTCGGGGTTGCTGGTCATCACCTGCGGGCCGGGCTGGATGTTGTGGATCGTCATCGCGCCTACCATCAGCGCCATCACGGCGTTGGGCGGAATGCCCAGCGTCAACAGCGGAATGAAGGAGGTCTGCGCGCCGGCGTTGTTGGCCGACTCGGGCGAGGCCACGCCGCGGATGTTGCCCTTGCCGAAGGGCACTTCGCCGGGGCGCATCTTGATCTTCTTCTCCAGCGCGTAGGCCGCGAAGGCCGCCAGCAGCGCACCGCCGCCCGGCAGGATGCCCAGCGCCGAACCCAGCGCCGTGCCGCGCAGCACGGCGGGCGTCATGCGCTTGAAGTCGTCCTTGGTGGGCCACAGGCCCTTGACCTTGTGCGTGAACACCTCGCGCTCGTCGTCGGGCTGCGAGAGGTTGCCGATGATTTCGCCGTAGCCGAACACGCCCATGGCGATCACCACGAAGCCGATGCCGTCGGTGAGCTCGGGAATGTCGAAGCTGAAGCGCGCCACGCCCGAATTCACGTCGGTGCCCACGATGCCCAGCAGCAGGCCCAGCACGATCATCGCCACCGCCTTGAGCAGCGAGCCCGAGGCCAGCACCACCGCGCCGATCAGGCCCAGCACCATCAGCGAGAAGTACTCGGCCGGGCCGAACTTGAAGGCCAGCTCGGTCAGCGGCGGCGCGAAGGCGGCCAGGATCAGCGTGCCGACGCAGCCCGCGAAGAACGAGCCCAGGCCGGCCGCGGCCAGCGCAGGGCCTGCGCGGCCCTGCCTTGCCATCTGGTAGCCGTCGATGCAGGTGACCACCGAGGACGACTCCCCGGGCAGGTTCACCAGGATGGCCGTGGTCGAGCCGCCGTACTGGGCGCCGTAGTAGATGCCGGCCAGCATGATCAGCGCCGACACGGGCGGCAGCGCGTAGGTGGCGGGCAGCAGCATCGCGATCGTCGCGACCGGGCCGATGCCCGGCAGCACGCCGATCAGCGTGCCCAGGATGCAGCCGACCAGGCAGTACAGCAGGTTGGTGAAGGTGAAGGCGACGCCGAAGCCGGTCGCCAGGTTGTGGAACAGTTCCATGGCGGTGTGCTCCTCAACCCGAAATGAACGTGGGCCAGACCTGGATCTGCAGCTTGAGCGCCCAGATGAAGGCCACATAGCTGCCGGCTGCCAGGATGGTCGCCAGCACCAGCACGTCGCGCAGCTTGAAGTGCTCGCCTGCCATGCTCGAGATGATCGTGAGCGCGTAGATCGCGATGATCATGCCCATCGCCGGCAGCCCGACGCTGGGCAGGCCGCCCAGCAGCACGCCGAAGGCCAGGTTGGCGCCGAGCACGAAAGCCAGCGGCTTCCAGGCCCATTTGCCGATCTTGTCGCCGTCGGCGCTCTCGACCACCATGGCCTGGAACATGATCAGCGCGCCCAGCAGCGCCAGCAGGATGCCCAGCATCAGCGGGAAGTACCCCGGCCCCATGCGGGCGCCGTCGCCGATGGTGTAGGTGGTGGCGCCGATGGCGAACGCGCCACCGACGGCGGCGAACATGACTCCTGAGAAGAAGTCCGCCTGTCTCTTGATTTTCATTGTCTCGACCCTCTGTTTTCGAAGGGACGAGGGTCGTCGCCAGCGGCTGACCGTCGGCTGACCGCGACGGTACGGACAAATGCTTACAGGGAAAGTACGGGCTCTCCCCCAGGCTTCGCGCACTTCGTGTCGCTACGCCAACCCCCTCCGGGGGCAACACCAGCGGCCCGGCAGAGCCGGTTCCACGGTGTTCCTCGAAGGGGCAGGGACCGGGGC